>DMWH01000063.1:0-122 GCA_003483345.1 Clostridiales bacterium
ATCAACAAGACTTATTTTAATATTTATAAATTCAGGACGATGCGGACGGATACGCCGAAGGACACTCCGACACATCTGTTGGCAGATCCGGATAAATACATAACAAAGATGGGGCGTTTTTT
>DMWH01000063.1:240-6261 GCA_003483345.1 Clostridiales bacterium
TGATGAACTGCCGATCGAAGTCAAGGCAAAATATGACGGCGAGTATGTTCGAAGGATGAGTTTTCTTTTTGACCTTAAATGTTTTTGGGGAACAATACTCGTAGTAATAAATCACGAAGGCGTAATAGAAGGCGGTACTGGTCAAAAAATATAAACTATACAAATAAATCTGAAGGAAAGGATAATGCTCTTAGTAAATAAGAAGCAAGTTTACAAATGAGAATATTAGTTGTATGCCAATATTATTTTCCTGAACCTTTTAAAATAACGGAAATATGTGAAGAATTAGTTAAACGTGGACATAATGTTACTGTCCTTACGGGGCTACCTAATTATCCTGACGGCTTAATACCACTTAAATATCGTTTTGGGAAATTAAGACATGAAACAATTAATGGTGTAAAAGTGCTAAGATGTTTTGAAATACCAAGAAAAAATAGGCCTTTATTTTTAGCTCTTAACTATATGAGTTTTATGATATCTGCCTCATTTAAATCATTGTTTTTAAAAAATGAATTTGATGTTATTTTTATTTATCAACTTTCTCCAGTCTTAATGGCCATACCTGCAATGTTATTTAAAATGCGCTCTAATCTTCCGTTGTATTTATATTGTTGTGATATATGGCCAGAATCTATGAAAATCTATTGCAATAATGATAATAATAATTTTTATAAATTTATTAAGAGGTTAAGTAAATGGATATATTCATACTGTGATGAAATATCTGTTTCTTCTCCTGCTTTTGTTCATTACTTTATGACAGAACACAATTTAGATAAAAATAGAATATCTTTCCTCCCGCAACACGGAGATGACCTATACTCTAAAATGGACTTGTCTGCAGAAGAAAATGGCTATGTCGATTTTATGTTCATGGGCAACATAGGACTAGTTCAAGACATCGAGTGTATTCTAGAAGCAACAAATATCGCAATAAAAGATGTACCCAACATTAGAGTTCACTTTGTTGGAGATGGAACATATAGAGAAACAGCAATATCTTTAACTCAAATGTTAAAATTGAATGAAGTCGTATTTTTTCATGGAAGGCATCCGTTAAGTAAAATGGTTGATTTTTATAAGATTGCAGATGTATGTTTGCTTACACTTAAATCAGACAATTTGGTTGGATTAACCATTCCGTCAAAACTCCAAGGTTATATGTCTGCTGGAAAACCAATAATCGGTGCTATTAATGGAGCAGCCCAGGAAATCATCAAAATATCCAATTGTGGAATATGTGTTAATTCAGGTGATGCTGTGGAGTTGGCAAAAGCCATGACCACCTATTCAAAAAATCCCCAAAAATATAAAAATTGTGGTAACAATGCAAAATCTTATTTTTTGAAGCATTTTACTAAAGAGAAATACATTGATAGACTAGAGAGGATATTGATGAATCTAACTGGTGGTGATATTAGTGTTTAACAATAAAACACTCCTAATAACTGGTGGAACAGGATCTTTTGGAAATGCCGTAATGGAAAGGTTTTTGAATACACCTGTTAAAGAAATCCGCATTTTTTCCCGTGATGAGAAGAAACAAGATGATATGAGAAAAATATACAAAAATAATAAGCTGAAGTTTTACATCGGAGATGTAAGAGATTTGGCAAGCGTTAAAAATGCAATGCACGGCGTTGATTATGTCTTTCATGCAGCTGCGTTGAAGCAGGTCCCTTCGTGTGAATTTTTCCCATTGGAAGCCGTAAAGACAAATGTATTAGGAACTGATAATGTCCTAACGGCGGCGATAGAATATTGCGTGAAAAAAGTAATTTGTCTTTCTACGGACAAGGCGGCTTATCCGATAAATGCAATGGGAATATCAAAAGCGATGATGGAAAAAGTTTTTGTGGCAAAATCAAAAACAGTAGATCCTGAACGGACATTGATTTGCGGCACCAGATATGGCAATGTAATGGCTTCAAGGGGGTCAGTCATACCCCTTTTTATTGATCAGATCAAAAATGGGCAGCCACTTACTGTTACAGACCCGAACATGACAAGGTTCCTTATGAGCCTGGAAGAGGCGGTGGAACTTGTCGTTTTTGCATTTGAAAATGCTGAAGCAGGGGATATCATGGTCCAGAAAGCTCCTGCCTCTACGATCGGTGATTTGGCAAAAGCAGTTATAGAAATATTCAATGCCTCAAATAAAATTAAAATTATAGGGACCAGGCATGGAGAGAAATTATTCGAAACACTGCTTACCAGAGAGGAGCGTGTTTGTGCTCAGGACATGGGAGGATATTTTAAAGTTCCGGCAGACAAGAGAGATCTTTACTACGACAAATACTTTGTTGAGGGTATCGAACACCTGAAATGTACAGAAGATTACAACTCTCACAATACAGAAAGACTCAACATTCAACAAATTAAAGATAAGCTATTGAAACTCCCATTTATACAAAAAGAACTCAAAGAATGGGAGACAACAAAATGAAAATATTGGTTTTAGGCGGTTCAGGAATGGCAGGTCACACCATTGCCATATATCTTAAAGAATCAGGCCACGATGTTGCATCGTTCAGCAGAGGAAAGCTTGATTATTGCCCTGGCATAATCGGGGACGTCTTGAAGTTTGACGCTCTTAATAAAATCATCAAGGATGGACAATATGATGCTGTCATCAATGCTGTTGGGATATTGAACCGGGATGCAGATAACAATAAACCAAACGCAGTGCTCCTCAACAGTTATTTGCCACATTTCCTGAGTGATAGTACAAAGGGAATGAAAACCAGAGTGATACATATGAGCACAGACTGTGTCTTCTCCGGAAAAACCGGAGGGTATGGGGAAACTTCGTTAAAGGACGGGGAAACTTTCTACGACAGGACCAAAGCTTTAGGTGAATTGGAAAATAACAAGGATCTGACTTTCAGAACCTCAATAATAGGTCCGGATATAAATCAAGATGGGATAGGGTTCTTTAATTGGTTCATGAAACAAGATGGACCTATCAAAGGTTATTCCAAAGCAATATGGACCGGAGTGACTACACTTACCTTGGCAAAAGCGATGGAACAGGCTTTGACAGAAGACCTAAGTGGGCTCTATAACCTTGTTAATAATACAACTATAAGCAAGTATGATCTCCTTAGACTATTGAATAAGTACATGAAGAACGATGTGGTGGAAATATTTCCGGACGACCTTATCTCACTGGATAAATCATTGATAAACAATAGGACTGATTTTTCTTTTAAAGTACCAAGTTATGAAATAATGATCGCAGAGATGAAGCGGTGGATTTTAGATCACAAAGAACTATATCCTCACTATCACATATAGGAGGAAATCTATATGAAGAAACTTAAATTGATGACGATAGTAGGAACTCGTCCTGAGATAATAAAACTTTCAGAAATAATTAAGAAGTGTGATAAATACTTTGAACACATATTGGTGCATACAGGACAAAACTATGACTATTCATTGAATCAAATCTTTTTCGAGGATCTTGGTATCAGGGAACCGGATCTTTACCTTGACGTTGTTGGCAGCAACCTTGGACAGACAATTGGCAACGTCATTGCAAAATCATATGAAGTCATGTCTCGGGTAAAGCCGGATGCTCTGCTTGTACTTGGCGACACGAATTCATGTTTAAGCGTAATATCAGCGAAAAGGCTAAAGATCCCCATCTTCCACATGGAAGCAGGGAACCGCTGCTTTGATGAAAACCTTCCGGAAGAGGTAAACAGAAGGATCGTAGATCATACAAGTGATGTTAATCTGTGCTATACGGAACACGCTAGACGTTACTTGAATTGGGAAGGAGTAGCAAAAGAAAGGACTTACGTAGTTGGGTCACCAATGGCGGAAGTATTAATAGCTCACGAAGAAAAGATCAACAATAGTAATGTGCTTGAAACGCTGGGCCTTGAAAATGGTAAATATATTCTCCTCTCAGCGCATAGGGAAGAAAACATAGACATAGAAAATAATTTCTTTGCTCTAATGAATGCAATAAACGCGATGGCTGAAAAATATGATATCCCTGTTATCTACAGCACGCATCCCAGGAGCGCAAAATTCATTGAAGAACGTAACTTTAAGTTCCATAAGAACGTAAGAAACCTGAAACCATTTGGCTTCTCCGATTACAACAATCTCCAAAAGAACGCATTCTGTGTTGTTTCCGATAGTGGAACACTGCCGGAGGAATCATCGTATTTCAGATGTTTTCCCGCAGTCTGCATAAGGACCAGCACCGAACGTCCTGAAGCGATTGATAAGGGAAACTTCATAATAGGTTCGATCACAGAAGAAAGTGTACTTCAGGCAGTAGATGTTGCCGTTGAGATGCAAAAAAACGGCGATCAAGGGGAACCGGTACCCGATTATGCGGACATGAATGTCAGCACAAAGGTAGTTAAAATTATTCAAAGTTATACGTCGATAGTTGATAAGATAGTGTGGAACAAAACACTTTAATAAAGAATACTTATTGGGGAGAAGGATAATGATTGAAAGATTGGTTAGTATTATTATACCAATATATAATGGTAATCATTATATATCGTCACTGATTATCGATTTGAATAGACAGACTTACAAAACGTTTGAAGTTATTTTCATCGATGATGGTTCTACTGATGGAACTTATCAAACATTGCTCTCAGAAAAAGAAAAACACAATAATAATTTTAATATTACAATTATTCGCCAAAAAAATTCAGGCGTAAGTGTTGCTCGAAATAAAGGGATTAGAGAAGCAAAGGGAGAATATTTGTGTTTTATTGACATTGATGACGGTCTTTCGGAAAATTACCTCAGCTATATGGTCAAAGCAATTAGTGAGAACGAGGCTTCATTGGTTTTTTGTAAAACGTCCCCCAAATATTTAAAAAAAGAAGAAGTGTATGAAGTAAAGAATATAGGTAGTTCAAAAGACACATTATATCGTTACCTTTATCATGAATTAATAAGCGGTGCCTGTTCTTTACTTGTACGAAATAAAATTTTAACTGATAATAATTTAATGTTTGAAGAAGGGTTCAAATATTCTGAAGATTTGCATATGGTGTGGAGATTAATAGCCTTCAGTAATGTAATTGTTGAACTAAACAATAAGTTGTATATTTATAAAAACAATAAAAGCTCTGCTATGTCTGTCTTTAATAAAGAACGTATAACTGGTATTTTATTAATAGGCAGTCTTAGTGGTTTCTTTTGTAAAAAAACACCTGATTTTTACCAATTATTTAAAAAATATGCGGAAGCTAGGGTAGCTTGGTCAGTTCTCTGTCAAGCTGCATATTTTTTAAACTATTCTGAATTTAAGGATTATATTGACTCCTATAATTATATAGAAGCATGTAAATTGTTATTCGATTATCCGCAAAAATATGTTGCTTTAAGTAGTAGGATATTCATATGCAATAAATTATTATTTTATTTAATAATTAAAAATTTATATATCATTAAAAAGGTTTAAATATGGAAGATAAATATATAAATAAAAAAATAGTAACCGTGGTTATCGTTAGTTACAATAATTCTGAGGTTTTGATTAATTGCTTAAATTCAATTTATCAATATAACGATATTGGTGATAGTTTAGAAGTAATTGTTGTTGACAATAGTGAAAATTTAGATATATATAATTTAATAAAAAATATTTATAAGAATGTTATTGTAATTAAAAATAATAATATGGGATTTGGCCAAGCAAATAATATAGGTGCAAAATTAGCACAAGGAAAATATTTAATTTTTCTAAACCCTGATACATTATTAATTGAACCGATTTTTCTTTTTGCAATAAAAAAATTTGAAGAATATAATAATCTAGCGTTATTTGGTGTAAAACTTTTAAGTGTCGATTTGAAATCAAACATGTCTTTTGGTTTTATTGATAAATTTTCATTATTTTATGGTCAATTAAATAAAATTTTGAATAAATATAATATATTTTTAAATAATATGATGTATATTTCTGGTGCAAATATATTTATTAAAAAAAGTGAATTTATTAAAGCAGGCATGTTTGATGAAAATATTTTTATG
>DMWH01000063.1:6296-8438 GCA_003483345.1 Clostridiales bacterium
ATCTTAATACCATGGTATTAAGATTAAATTCAGCAAAATATTATTCAAAAAAATATAATTTAGATTTTAATAAACAAATAAAACAAGAATTATTTTTTAATAATGTTAAATTACTCATTTATAGGCTACTTAAAAGCAATAAGACAATTATAATTAAAAAAAATATAGAAATTCTGAAAAATATGAAGCATGTTATGTGAATTTAATTAAATTATATGTTTATTTTGTAAAAATATTTTTATTAATAATAGATTGATATTCATTTATAAATTATAATTTAAATATTATAGCAATGAAAATATAACATTATTATATTAATTTAAGTCTATATTATTTGCTAATATATAATAAGTACTAATTATATTATAAGGGAAGATAAATGTAATGTATTACAAAAATAATTCATGCTTAAATACTGTAATTGAACTATTGATGATATCAATATTATATTGGTTTGTGTTTATGATATATCAATATGATTCAATTAGTGCTGGTATAATAATGATATTATTTTCCCTTTATTTTATAATTAACAATGTGTTTATAAAAAATCAAGAAATTAATTTATATTATTTATTAATATTTATATGGTTTTTTACAATGGGACTAAGTATGTTAAGACTGTTAGGTTATCAAGAACCTTGGACTTTAAAATTTTTTATTATAACTTATTTAGATTTAATATTAATGAGCATGGGTCTTAATATCGGAAAAACTATTACTATAACTACATGCAATTATTCAATTAATATTACAAAAATATTTTATATTGTATTATTCTGTACTTTTATTTCTATATTAATGTATATATTGTCAGTTTTATCTACTGGAATTATTGCATTATTATCAAGTTCGGCAGGTGCTTATTATAATCAATATACAAGATTTGTTGTAATTCAAGTAGGCATGATCCCTGTATCTGTTTTAGCTTATTATTACATTGTAAAATCGAATGAATGTAAAGTAAAAAAAATAATTACTATGTTGTGTATTTTTATAAATGTTTTTTTATTACCAACATTAAGTGTTGCAAGAGGTGTGTTCGTTGTATCTGTAGTTTTGCTTTTTCCAATAATTTTAATTAATATAAAAAATAAATTTAATTTTTTAAAAATTTTATTGGTTGTGTTTTTTATATTTGTATTTTTAACAGCTTCTCGTAAATATAAAGATGATTATTTAGAATATATATTTATGCCTCAAGAAACAAAAATTATGGGTGTTAATGTTAAAATGAATGCTTTTCAAACTTTTATATATGGATATATAACTGTAAGTCATGATAATTTTAATTATAATATGGATAGAATTAGTGACTATTCATATGGAGGACGAATATTAAAACCACTTAATGTTTTATTTAGATTAAAATCTATTGATAAATTAGTTGATAATAGTATTACAACAAATATATCTTTTGCGCTTACAACACATAATATGTTTGGTGTTACATATTATGATTTTGGTTTTTTTTCAATAATTGTACTTTTTTTAATTTCAATTGTTTTTGGAATGGTTGAATCTTATTTTTATAAAAATAAGTCTCCGATATCTTCAATAATATATGGATGTTGTTTTATATGTATATTTTTTAGTTTTTTTACATCATATCTAGCTAATTTTTTGTTTTGGATGTGGTTGGGAATGTCATTCATATTGTATGTATTAATGTATAAAATTAAATTTAAATTTATTTAGCTTAATAATAATTTAATTAGTTTGTGGTTATATTAATTTTAAAGTTAATTTAGTGCTTTTTATTAAGTCTTTAATTTTATATTTTATTTAAGGTGGTTATTATGAAAGGCATAATTTTAGCCGNNCGGTGGATCCGGTACACGTTTATATCCGCTCACAATGGTGACAAGCAAACAGCTTTTGCCTGTGTATGACAAACCGATGATCTATTATCCGCTTTCGGTCATTATGCTTGCCGGGATACAGGATATATTGATCATATCCACTCCATGTGATCTTCCCAACTTTAAGAAACTTCTCGGTGACGGCAGAGAATTCGGAATTAAGTTGTCTTACGCTGAACAACCTTCACCTGACGGGCTTGCGCAGGCCTTTCTTATTGGAGAAGAGTTTATCGGCGATGACAATGTTGCGATGATTCTTGGGGACAACATCTATTACGGC
>DMWH01000059.1 GCA_003483345.1 Clostridiales bacterium
AAGAATTATAACACCAAAGAATTATTAAATCAACTAAATTTTAAAATATGCAGAATACTTTGTAAATTGCAAGTTTAATTGCCCAACTTTTTTATCAGTTGTACTTGTGTTACTATTAGGTTTTCTCCCCCTAGGGGGAGAAAAATTTTGGAAATTTTTTTGGCAATTTTATTTTTATGCTGCCACCATTTCATTTGCCGTTTTGTAACCATGAATTTTACGTGGATAATTGTTCACCCAATCCTCTATCCTTTGTAGTTCTTTCTCTGTAAACTTTCCAATATCCACTCCCTTTGGAATAAATCGTCTTAGTATTCGGTTCCCGTTTTCATTGCTGCCTCTTTCCCAGCTGCTGTAAGGGTGGGCATAATAAACTTCATCGCATTTTGCAGCCTTTTTAATTGCCTCACTGTCTAAAAACTCACTTCCATTATCTGCTGTTATTGTCTTGAACACTTCAGAAAAGTCACCGCCGACACGCCTTCTTGCACGCCTAATCGCACGGATCACTTCCTTTTGTGTCTTGTTTCTTATCAATACATATAACGATTTACGTGTTTTGCGTTCTACAAGTGTTAATACTGCCGCTTTTGTGCCTTGTTTACCTACGACAAGGTCAATCTCCCAATGACCTTGCTCACTTCGTTCATCGGCTTCCTTAGGTCGTTCTGTTATGCTTTTGCCGTTTTTATTGTTCAGTGCTACTTTTCGTATTTTTTTGTAATCCCTTTTCTTTCTACCATCTGTTTTTACCCATAGGTCTTTGTTCGTCACTCCTCTGAAGATTTCTTTGTCTATGTAATTGTAGACTGTCTTCGTACAAATAGATGTCTTAAATGGAATGTTTTCTGCCTTTATCCTACCGATTATCACATCCGGTGACCATTTTTCATCTTTTATTTTACTCTCTATGTAATTTGCTAATTCCTGATCATGCCCGATTTTAAGTCCACGACCTTTATTTGATGCCCGCTCATTATGGCGCATCTGTGCTGTATCAGCTTTATAAACCTTTTCTGTGATGTATAATGGTTCATATTTTTTAAAGCTTGGGTTTAGACGCATTTGTTCTACTATCCCTAATTGTAGTTCCCTTTCAATTGTTCGTCTGTCCCTACTTGGATTTAGTGATTCGCCTATTTGCTTTGCCTTTAGTCCTTGCTCGTAAAGGGCTTCAATTTTATAGCGTTCTTTTTCAGAAATTTGTTTCCATTTTCTTTTTTGTATGTTATTATTGTTTTGATCCATTCCGTTTCACTCCAGTCACTTTTGTCTTCAACATAAGTATAACTGATTTGATCCAGGAATGGATCTTTTTTTACTTCTTTGGGCAATTCATTGTTAGTGTAAAATTATTGTAGGGAAAATACAAAATATTCCAAATGCAAGAAAATAGGAATATTAGAATTGAAAAGAAGATGGACCTCTGGTAAAATAAATGTTGTTGAAAACACTACTAATCACAACAAGGGAGGTACATCTTCTATGTACAATAGTATACAACACTTTTTAAAATATGGCACTAAAAAAATCGAAAATAATATAAAAAATTTAATAGCAAATGGTGAAAGTTTTGGAGAATTTGTATTAAATCTTGAAGAAGTATTACATGAATTAGGAAGAACAATATGCAAAGAAGTATTAGAGGATATAGATAAAGAAATAAAGAACGATGAAGACAGAAAAAAATATTGGGAAGTAAATAGGAAAGATGAAGAAGGTACAATAACAACAATATTCGGTAAAGTAGAATATAATAGAACATATTATAAATCAAAGAAAAACCGAATATACAGACACTTGGCAGATGAATTTGTCGGAATAGAACAACATGAAAGACTAAGTGAAGATGTAATAATAAGAGCATTAGAAGAAGTAACAGATTCATCATATAGCAACACAGGAAAAAAGGTAATATTAACAGAAGAATTAAGCAAACAAACCATAATGAACATAGTTAAAGACGTTGATGAAATAAAATACAAACCCAATCCGCAAAAAGAAAAAAAGAATGTAAAAATATTATACATAGAAGCAGATGAAGACCATGTATCATTACAAAGTGGTGGGATAGCAATGCCAAGGCTTGTGTATGTGCATGAGGGAATAGAAAAAGCCGGAAAAACAAGAAATAAACTAAAGAATACAAGGTACTTTGGCGGAATATATCAAGATACAGAAGATTTGTGGTTAGAAGTTGCACAATATATAGATGATACTTATGATGTAGAAAATATAGAAAAGATATATCTTGCTGGTGATGGTGCTGTATGGATTAGACAGGGATTAGGTTGGATAGTTAATAGTAAATTTGTTTTAGACAAATATCACTTAAAGAAATACATATTAAAAGCCACTGGACATGTACCAGAACTAAGGCAAGAGCTAAAAGATGCAATAGATGAAGCTGATAAGGAAATGTTAAAAGAAGTATATAAAAAGATCTTGTCAGTTACGGAAGAAGAAACTAAAAAAGAATCTGTACAAGATGCCAGAAGATATATGTTAAATAATTGGGATGGAATAAAGATATATGAGACAGATAAATATGATGTAGTTGGCTGCAGCGCAGAAGGGCATGTAAGTCATATATTATCAGACAGACTAAGTAGCAGACCTATGGGATGGAGTAAGGTTTGTGCAGATAGAATGACAAGATTAAGGATATATAGAGAAAATGGCGGTAAAATAATAGACTTAGTATTAGCTAAAAAGGGAAAAGAAGCAAAAGAAAATAAGGAGATATTAACAAAGGAAATAAAGGAAAGAATACAGAAGAACACAAACAAAACGTACAACAAGAGTAAATATTATAATTGTTCAAGCGTATTAGATATAGGCAAAACAACAGCTTTATATAAAGGGTTAAAAGGACTAATATATAGCGATATAGCATAATTTTTTATTGTTTATCGGAGCGATAGCGCAGACCCTTTACAATGAGTAAGCCTGTGTTAGCCTTGTTAGGCAGGCCACATATGATTTTCATAGGTGCCTCTGTGGCATAGAAACACAGGAGACGAGGCTCATTGTCAAGGGCAATAAAAAATTATGCGGTGTTAAACATTCGATATTTATTATAGGGGAAATCTTTTTTAAAAATTTCCCTACAGTAACTTGACGCTATCCAATTCATTTTACAACTTGCCATATTTTATGTTATATGCAATAATATAGCTGATATTTCATCAATATCAGCCTGGCTGAAATTTACATATTACATAGAGATAGATTATTATATTAACTTACGACAACTATCTAAACAATGGATTGGCAATATAATAAGCAAACCAGTAAATCAGACAGGAATTTGCTGAAAAATAGGACTCAAAATACCCTCAAATATCAAAGTCCTGGCGTGAAAACTGGTTAGAATTATCCACATATTTCAAGTATCCTCAGGAAGTCAGAACTCCAATATATACAACTAATGCAGTAGAGGGATTTCACAGGATGTTAAGAAAATACATAAAAACTAAGACTGTTTATCCTACAGATGAAGCTGTCAGAAAATCCGTATACCTTTCCATTCAGGAAATTACAAAAAAATGGGGTATGCCAATACGGAATTGGGGAACAATAATAGGGCAGCTAATGATATTCTTTGAAGACAGGTTTAAAGAAACAGCATAGTGTCGGGGCTCTGCCCCGAACCCTGAGGTTTATTACGCCGGCTTTACCGGTGATTAAATAAAACTGGGCAATCAGATTTGACTGCCCAATCACCGTATAAAGCACAGCAAGCGTTTAGGTCGCACCTCTGCGTTGCCCATATTTATGCTGTATTTATAGTATTACCACTTGAAAATTTTTTAACCAAAAATTCCATTTGCACGGAATTTGCTTTTACCCATACGTTCTGATATTAATACGATTTTCGATTTAGCTTTTAAACACATTCTAAACAACGCTTTAGGCATTTTTTTATATTTGGTTGATTCGCATAATTTGAATTATACGTCTTAAAAACTTACCTTGCCGTTCTTAATTCTTTGTGATAAATCTTTTACTTTTGATTCTATTTCACTTATTATTAACTTAAAAAATTCATCGCTTTTACCAGTAGGATCATCAAGCCCCCAATCCTCTTCGTGCTTACTGTCAACAAAAGGGCAAATCACATTGCAACCCATTTTTATCACAATATCAATTTCAGGAAGTTCAGCAATTAATTTTGAATATTGAGTCTTTTCAATATCTATGTTATAAATCTCTTTAATAAATCTTACTGCATCTTGGTTTATTTGTGGCTTTGTTTCTGTACCTGCAGAGTAGCTTTCAAAAATATCAGAAGCAAAGTGTTTACCAAGTGCTTCTGCAATTTGGCTTCTGCATGAATTGTGGACACAAATAAATGCAACCTTCAGTTTTTTCATAATCTTCACCTAATTTAAGTACTTTATTTTTTTTTACTTGGAAACCATTGTTTTGTATTATTAGCAATTTTGACAAGAAATAGCATTGTAGGTACCTCAGTAAGCACTCCGACTGTTGTAGCCAAAGCTGCTGGGGATGTAGGTCCGAAGAGTGCTATTGCAACTGCTACAGCAAGTTCGAAAAAATTAGATGCACCTATCATTCCTGCAGGAGCAGATATATCATAGGGCAATTTAATTGCTTTAGCTGCTAAATATGCTATAAAGAATATTAAAAATGTTTGTAATGTTAACGGAATTGCTATTAACACTATGTGAAATGGATTGTTTAGTATTACTTCACTTTGAAAATTAAAAATCAATATAAGCGTAAGCAATAGTCCTATCTTTTTTTAAAAAAATTTAAACCACTCCTTTGCATACATAATTTCATTGTTTACTAATCTAAAATACTGATTTCAATCATTTGAAGATTCAATAAATATTTGCTTAACCTCTTCAAATAACTCTGTATTTATGGAATAATGCATCCATTTACCCTCGCGCCTTGATTTTACCAAACCAACATCGCACAGCGTCTTCATATGATAAGATAATGTTGGCTGAGTTATGTGTAATTCTTCTAAAAGCTTGCATGCACATTTTTCTTCCATTTTAATCATATTCATAATAGCAAGTCTATTAGGATCGCTTAAGGCTTTAAATATTAAAGCTGCTTTATCATATTTATTTTTCAACAACTTACCTCACTTTTAAGTAACTAACTATTTGTTTTTTTCTAATAATTTAACAATTTCATCTGATTTTAAAACTTTTCCGTATGATACTACCTTTTCATTAATAACTAACGCAGGTGTTTGCATTATTCCATATCCTACTATATCTTTCATGTTTTCGACCTTTACTACTTCAGCCTCAATTCCAACTTCTTTTAAAGCAGTTTCTGTGTTTGCCTTCAAGGTAACACAATTTTTGCAACCTGAACCTAGTACTTTAATAATCATTTCTTATTCTCCTCCATTAATATTTTATTTAAATGAACATATATCCAATTGCATTAAATACATATCCTATTATTATTATTCCTAATGATACAATCCCTATAAATGTCCACAACAATTTTGGCTTAATAACTTGTTTTAACATAATCATAGAAGGCAACGATAAAGCTGTTACACCCATCATAAATGTTAAAACTGTACCCAAACCAACACCTTTGGCAACCAAAGCTTCTGCTATAGGCAATGTACCAAAAATATCAGCATACATTGGTATACCAACAACTGCTGCAATTATAACAGAATACCATTTGTCCTTTCCAAGCACGGTAGTTATTACTGATTCAGGTATCCAATTGTGTATCGCAGCGCCGATACCAACTCCTATAAGTACATATTTCCAAACTCTCTTAACTATATCAGCAACTTGTTCTTTTGAAAATTCTATACGGTCCTTTACAGTCATTTCTTCTTGTTCTATGTCCAGTGACTTATTTCCATAAACATATGATTCCACATATTCTTCAAGATGTAATTTGCCTATTATGGTTCCTGACACCACTGCGAGCAAAAGTCCAACTACAACATATGCTATTGCTATCTTCCAATTAAATATGCTGGCTAATAAAAGAATGGATGCCAAATCAACCAATGGTGAAGATATTAAAAACGAAAAAGTAACTCCAAGAGGCAAACCTGCACTTGTAAAACCTATAAATAAAGGAATTGATGAGCAGGAGCAAAATGGTGTTATTGTTCCAAGCAAAGCACCTAATATATTAGCGGGCACTCCTTTTATATTTCCTAAAACTTTCTTTGTTCTTTCTGGTGGAAAGAAGCTTTGAATATATGATATGGTAAATATTAGAACTGAAAGCAATATAAATATCTTAATCACATCATATATAAAAAAATGAACGCTCCCCCCCAACCTATCTTTAATACTCAACCCAAAAACATTTTCAACCAACATTTTTACTAATTCAAAAAGCCATTCCATTTTAAGCAGCTGTCTGTTCAGCCATGATAATACAATCATTTTGTCCCCTTAATAAATATTTGATATATCGATAATCATCTATATTTATTATATTCATTACATAGATATTTGTCAATATGTTTTATGAGAATTTCACGCGTAATATACTTACAAGGCACCAAATATGAATGTTATGAACTATATTTATATCAATGTACTTATAATTCTTATCTTTCCAACAGGGCTTCGCTTTCATATTTTTGCACCTGTTCATGTTTTACAAGAGATGTCACCGTAGCGTTTTGTCAACGGTAATATTTATTTTAAGGAATATAATATTTTTATTTGTGGCTAATCTTCATATGTAAAGTAATCTAATTTTGATTCAATTTCCATAATAAACTCAGTTAAATACTCTCCAATTTCAACTATGCGTTCATTACTAAGTTCAATAATTTTTTCACTATACTGAATGGAATCAGGGTTGATATGTTCAGGATTAAGTTTAACCGCTTCAGCATAATTTGGAGCCGGAGTAAACTCTTTTTCAACAATTTTCTTTGTGCCTATATCCATCTTAAAATACACATCCGGGCCGGCAATAGAGCCAGTGCCGGGTACAAATCCTGTACCTATAGTTAGATAAAATTCAATCGCATTTTCATCGTTTATAATTCTGGCACTGCCTTCATTGACAAAGCCAAATTCTTCTGTGCCAAATTCTTCAAAAATTTTTAATCCGGCTAATATATTGACCTGTTCTCATAATTATAGGAAATGTATTCAGCAATGCTGTTCTCTATTGGCTCATTAGGATTTCTCTTTTCTGACTCGTGTTCTTCTGTAATTTTTTTATAACAAAATCAGACATTTCTACTTCTTCCCAGTCGTCAGTTTCTATAGCAGGATTTTTAGAAAACAAGGTTATCTCATCATTTGCCTTAATAACAGCTTTAAAATAAAAATTCATATTTTGAGGCTGTAAATATTCATCATAATATGTTTGATAATTCTTGTCTCCCCGTTCCTTGGCCTCTTTAATATACTGCACAGTATCCGGATCTCTGTCATAATTTTTGTGTACTATTGTATATGAAAATATAGCTTCTATATTTCCATCGACCATTTCTTCCTGATAATCAGAAATAATAAAATCTATCAATTCATAATATAAAGAAAAGGTATTTATAGACTTTTCTTTCAAATAGGCGCTTATTTTATCATAGCTTGTATCTTCAGATGCTTCTTTTACACTATCACTAACTTCTTTTTCAAAATGAACCCATTCATTGTTAATCAAAACAACAATATTATCTTCAAAATGTGCATATTTTGCACTATATTTCCAAAGTTTATGAATTCATAAACGACCTCCTTAAGTCTACATTTTATCGACCTTAAATTAAGTCTATATTATATAGACCAAAATGTCAATACAATAATCAAATATTTTATGTTATATACAAAATTATAGCTGATATTTCATCAATATCAGCCTGGCTGAAATTTACATATTACATAGAGATAGATTATTATATTAACTTACGACAACTATCCAAACAATGGATTGGCAATATAATAAGCAAACCAGTAAATCAAGCCAAAAATAACTGCTATCACCAAAATTGAATAAGATATTGTCATTTTAAACTGCCGGTTAAATTGCATATATTTTTATTTATCATATGATAACTCTACACCCTTGTCAGTTATTTTGCAATTAATTCTATTTAACACGCCGTAAGAATCTGTTGCTTCATTATATCCTTCTGTTATTAATGAAAACTCCGTATCACTTATAACTTCATCTAAGAAATAATAATCCTCAGTAGTTAGTAAATACACTTTTTTAGGGTTGTTTTTATTTATATAATAATAATCATAGGATTTCGCATAATTATTTTCATCATATTCAGCTGTTTTTGAAACAATAGCAAGGCTGTCATTATAACCTCTTATATTTGTTTCAGCCTTATCTATGATTTCAAACATATTTTTATACGCATCATCTAATGATACAATTTCCGTCAATATTTCCGTAGGTTCTCTTCCCATGCCAACATTATAAACTATATGAAAATTGGAAATTTTAAACTTGCCCCTTCCGAATGATGAATGCTCCTCTAATTGACTGAATAGCTCTTCCTTATCTAAAAATAAGAATAATTTTTTATTATTACTCTCTCCCATCATCATAGGAACATTACTTTCGTATTTATCATCATAATATATTGTTCCATGATTACTTGCATTCATTTCACTATAATATATATTGTAATAGCCTTCTGTTTCTATTTCTCCGCAAAATGTTATCCTGAATCCACCATTCCCTAATTTATCTACAGAATCAACTATAAGTCCACACACTCTGTCTTTAACTTTAACATCCAAATCCAAATTATTTGTTTCATACTCTTTCCCTTCGTATAGGATAGTACCAATATTATCAACTAAATTAATATCGATTAAATTGAATCTATCATAATTATAAATTTCCTTTAAATCAAATTTTACTCTTACCTTATAAATCCCCAATTTATCAGGCAAGCCTTCTGTAACAGATATATCGTCATAATATAAAAAGTAACTTTCATCATTTAAATAGTAAAGGTCATAAGAACTGTATTTATCTTCGATAATTTCCCTGCTCTCCTTATCGGGAACAAAGCAAATACAGCCTATGCCGCTTGATAGTATTTCATAATCACCGTCAGTTATTATTTCGCCTGTCAAATACTCGGTTCTGTCTATTTCATATGTTTTAATTATAAAGGCATACTCACACTCGTTTTCTCCCCAGGAAGCAATCATTCTAAATCCTCTTATATCCTTTTTTCCCGGCTCATAATATGAACTTAAGGATGATGCTAAATGTTTTTCTATTTTAAAAGAGCATTTTCCATTGATTAATTCAACAGGAAAATTAATTGTTTCTTTGTCTGTATAAATTTGTCTGCCTTCCTCATCAATTAAAATATCCATAATTCGAAATGAGTCCGGCGGATTGTTTTTAAATGAAATTTCAGCAATGCTGCCGTTTATAAAAATAGGAATATATTTTTGTTCTTTTAATATGGTAACAAAAGTATCCTCTCTGTCAAAAGCGATACCGTCCCATTTATTTTTTGCACAAACATATTCTATCTCTTTGTTGTCGATAAATATTGAAATGTCAGGCGGCTCTTTATTGGTTGAAGTTGATATGTCTAATGGCTCCTTTATAGCTGAACACCCTGCTGTAACAAATG
>DMWH01000083.1:0-2501 GCA_003483345.1 Clostridiales bacterium
AATTGTTGTTTCATAATATTTATTCCCTTCGGATTCTTTTTCTTTAAAAAGCTCCAGCTCAAACTTGTCTTTGTTGGAAATAATTGTTTTGGCAATTTCTATGATGCCTTTCTTTCCTTTTCCTTTCTTTGTATGGAAGAATTCCAACATGTAATTTATTACATATTCTTTTCCTTCCTCCATAATTTACCTTTAATACCTCCTTTTAAGCGTAAGTTTTAATTTTTGACGCATACAATAAAAACAAAACATGAATTCTGATATTTTTCGATAACCCTATGCCTTTGACATATCTTGGTCTTACAGAAAACTTAATGTTGTTCTGGCGGAAAAATTCATAAAGGTTCATAGGCGACAGGTCATCCTTACTGTTTATAAAATCAGAAAACTTTACAAGTTCCTGATTGTCGGTAAGTCTGAATTTGAAGTTTATGCCTCCGATGCCGCATT
Organism: Clostridiales bacterium; assembly: GCA_003483345.1. Lineage (GTDB taxonomy): Bacteria > Bacillota > Clostridia > Tissierellales > Sedimentibacteraceae > Sedimentibacter. Next base: position 451 of record DMWH01000083.1, read on the forward strand.
GATTGATTTCTTTGATTTCCCCGTTATAAACCTTCCATCGTATTCTGTTTTTTAGCATGTCAGTATCTTTGATTGTCAAAATAGTTTTTGCTCCCTCCTTCCATTGGTGTAAAACATTACTCCTTGATTTTTTCTGATTAATATTACGCAAAAGCCGCTGTTAATATTCCAAATATTAAAAAATAATTATGAGGCGTTTAAATGCGTTTTAACGCAAGAGAAATTTAAGAGGTATAATTCCTCGACAAATAAGAATAATGGCATAAAATTTAAGGATAACTGCCAATACGCATAAAAAAACAGCCCGCCTTAAAGCGGACTGTTAGTCATCATTCTTATGAAAAATTTTAATATGAAAGGATCATAAAGATATTTTTCTTTTTTCAAAATTCTTAAAGATTCATCCTTGCTTTTGCCTTCCTTGTACGTCCTTTTTTGAGTTATTGCAGAATATGAATCCGTAACCGCAAGTATTTTCCCTAAAATACTTATTTCGTCCTCTTTTAGACCTTCAGGATAGCCGCTTCCGTCATCTCTTTCATGATGCATGGCTACTGCTTCCCTTATATTAACGTTGAAATTAAAATGCGATAATATTTTATATCCGTCAGATATATGCTCTTTTATTTCTACGCTGTCTTTAGGAGATATTTTATGCGATCCTTTCAGAACACAGTCGTCCATAAGCAGTTTCCCTACATCGTGCAAAAGCCCCGCCATTTCAACTTCTTCAATTGTACATTTTATGTCTATGTTTTCTTTAATCAATTCATTTGCCAGCTGCACGGAAAGCTTTGATACCTGTTTTGAATGTTCAAGGGTCAGCAAATCTTTTTTTTCGAGTAAACGCTTCAAGATTCTGACAACTTTAGCATAAGTCATATTAATCCCCTTCTTTCTCCCCTTTTGTTAATGTAGCTAACTACACCTTTAAGTGCATATTATATAATACGAAATAATGTAAATTAATATTCCAATAAATATAAAATTATTTTGACAGAATATTTTTTGGTGCTACAATAAAGTCAAAAGATACTTAATGCAGCGTAGGAAAATAAGAACTTTGAAAACTAAATAAAACTGTACGGGGCAGGTCAAAACCCCGGCAGATAAATAATTTATTGAAGTTGATTTATATGGGTAAGACTTCTTGGGAGGTTAAAAATAGATATAATAAAAAGACATATAAAAATATGACTTTAAGGCTTAAGCCCGGATTTGTATGCTGGCTTTGAGAAGTTAAGAATGAAAAAAAATATTTCCAAACCCAAATTTATCAGCAAACTTATCGAAACATGTAAGAGAATAAAAGAAAAAGAAAGGAGAAATAATGAACAATAAAAAACTGACGGAATCACTAAAAAAGAAAGATGGATTCTGGATAAGAATCAGAGACTTAAATGATGAGGTAAAAACAGGATGCCTTGCAAAAATCAAATTTGACGATGACAACAATATAAGAATTTACACACTGCTTGAAGATGCACCAGCAATAAACATATATCCCCCTGAAGACTTCACCTTTTACTCAGGCACGATGGGAGTGCTGCTGATGCTTAACGGCAAAGGAGACATCTACGACTACTACGATCCGTTTGATGCAGATGAGGACCTAATAGAATACACGGAAAACTTCCTGAAAAAGTGGGGATTAAGTGAAGAGGAATACTTGGAACATTTAGACCTTAGTACTGATGAGGAAATTCCTAAAATGATGTTTTTAAGAACAAACAGAAAAATTGAAGAGATAAGTGCGGAGGAAGCCAATAAGTACAGAGAAATGATGGGACTGCCTAAACTGGATGAAGAGGAAATAAAATAAAAAAACCACAAATTTTTATTATGTGGTTTTTTTGTTATAATACTTTAACATTTTACCATACTGATGAAAGTAACCTCATCGTATGTGTCTTTAATTCCTGTAATTTTAAGGGTGTTCTGAATATTTATATTGAATCTTTGACCAATGTTAGCATCAAAGATTTCATTTCTACCGCCGAGTGTGTTTACTACCATCTCAGCAGTTTCCTTCCCGCTCCCCTTAAGAAGTG
>DMWH01000083.1:2623-3751 GCA_003483345.1 Clostridiales bacterium
TATGTTGAAAAAATATTCCAAAAAATAAAAATAAATAAAAAAAAGGCACTGCATCAATAAAATGCAATGCCTTTTTTACAAGCTTTTTTTAAAATCTTGGGTTGTTGCATGTAGGGCAGCCGTTACCGTTGTATGTCCTGTTGTGGATAATTGATTTCCAAGGCGGATGCTCCTTGTCTACAGGACAGTTCCACCAAACCGACTTCCCTGACATGGGCCGTACATCCTTCGGTGTTAAATTCCCATTAAGTTCGTAATTCCACTGTTTTGCTATTTCAGGATAGTTGTATTCAAGACTTTTTTCGTAAGGTATTTCTTTCTTAACCGGGAAGCAAACAGGGCATTTGTAACCCTTTACCCTTTTCTGTACTGATTCCTTATACTTCTTGCTGCAGTTCTTGCATATCCACCAAACTTTTTCATTTGATGATGCGGTTAAATCAAACAAATTGATTTTTTTGTTTTTCACAGGATCAAATTCATCAATAAGTTCCGGGGTGGTATTAATAAGTTTACGGCTCTCCAATGTGCATACCGGGCATTTACTGCCTTTTGATGTTCGGTTTATTACCCTTGTCTGCCACGAATGGCCGTTGGCACACTTAAACCAGTAGGTTTTACCGGATTTACTGAATACTTCCTCCGGCTTTACTCCATCGTTTTTCTCATAATCCCATTCTTTTGCAACCTCGGGAAAGAGTATTACAAGATTGTTCTTTTTAAGAAAAGTATCCTTCTCTTCCCTTTTCCTGTACTTACCCGATATTTCCTCAGGAATGAGATTTTTGTCTTTTCTTAAATAATTAGTCGTTCTATACCTTACAACTGCCTGAAATTCTTTTCCTTCTTCAGTTTTCCACCACACTTTAATCTGTGAGTGAGGCGTAACATCATATGGTGTTAAATCACCATTAAGTTCCGTATGCCATTCCTTTGCAAGCTCCGGATATCTGTCAGCAAGAGATTTCTTTTTTTCTCTTATAAGCTCCTTTTTCATAAAAACACTCCTATCGTAGAATTTATGATACCCATTATTCAATAATAATATTCTACTACATCCTATTTTATTCTTTTATCAAATATTGTCAAATGGAACATTAATAAAAAAGGCTTTTTTTTAAAAAGCCC
>DMWH01000080.1:0-5109 GCA_003483345.1 Clostridiales bacterium
TTGTCGAGAGATTTCCTAATATTTATTTTACTACTATATTGTATATTTTCCCCGGTACATATATTTCTTTTACGGTTGTTTTGCCTTCTATATATTTAAAAATATTCTCATCAGCTTCAGCTAATTTCCTTGCAGTATTTACATCCGCATCCTTCGGCAATAAAATTTTCCCTCTTACCTTTCCGCTTACCTGGACAGGAAGCTCTATAACATCCTCTACTGTTTTTTCTTCATCCCAAGCCGGCCATTCTGTCTGATTTAACATGCCTTCAAAACCTTGTTCCTGCCATATTTCTTCAGTTATATGGGGAGCTACGGGATAAAGCAGTGTAATGAATGTTTTTAATTCATCCCTTGTAATGCTTCCATCGTTATAAATTTCATTAATAAAGCTCATCATGGCAGCTATTGCAGTATTATATTTCATAGCTTCGAAATCTTCGCTGACCTTTTTAATTGTTTTATGCATAAGAGTTAAATGTTTATGAGAATATCCCTTTTCTTCATTTACTAACTCCTGCATTTTCCAGACTCTGTCTAAAAATCTTTTGCATCCTTTTACACTTGCATCATTCCAAATAGCATACTTTTCATAGTCTCCTATAAACATAATGTATGTTCTTAAAGTATCTGCACCGTACTCATCTATTATATCGTTTGGATTTACCACATTTCCTCTCGACTTTGACATTTTTTCTCCGTCTGCACCAAGGATTAAGCCTTGAGCGGTACGTTTAGCATATGGCTCCTTAAAGGGTACAACTCCTATGTCATAGAGGAACCTGTGCCAGAACCTTGAATAAATCATGTGTCTTGTAACGTGCTCCATCCCTCCGTTGTACCAGTCGATGGGACCCCAGTATTCTAACTTTTCTTTTGATGCTATTTGCTCTTTATTATGGGGGTCAATATATCTTAAAAAATACCATGATGACCCTGCCCATTGAGGCATAGTGTCNNGCAAGCGGTGATTCTCCCGTTTCGGCAGGATGATAATTTTCGACTTCAGGCAGTAACAAAGGAAGCTCTTCTTCCGGCACGGGAACCATACCGCAATGAGGACAATGAATAATAGGAATCGGCTCACCCCAGTATCTCTGCCTGTTAAAGGCCCAATCCTTCATCTTGTAATTTACTTTTCTTTCTCCTAAATTATTTTCAACCAAATAATTTGTAATTTTTTCAATTGCATCCTTAACTCTCAAACCGTTAATCATACCGGAATTTACCAATATTCCGTCTTCTACATCCGTAAATGCTTCTTCTTCGATATTTCCTCCGCCGATTACTTCAATTATGGGAATATTGTATTTTTTTGCAAACTCCCAGTCTCTTTGGTCATGACCGGGAACACCCATAATAGCACCTGTTCCATACCCCATCATAACATAGTCGGCAACCCAAATAGGCACTTCTTCCCCATTGACGGGATTAAGAGCAGTCAGTCCTTTTATTTCTACTCCTGTCTTTCCTTTTGCTAACTGCACCCTTTCAAATTCGGTTTTCTTTTTTGACTCTTCCTGGTATTCTTTTATTTCATCCAGATTTTGGATTATATTTTCATACTTTTTAATCAAAGGATGTTCCGGAGCCATTACCATAAATGTAACTCCGTACAAGGTATCCGGCCTTGTAGTAAATACTCTTAAATTGTCCTCTGTGTCCTTTAATTTAAAATCAACTTCGGCGCCATAAGAACGACCTATCCAGTTTTCCTGCTCAATTCTTATACGCGGCAAATAATCAACTTCATCCAGACCCTCTAAAAGCTTATCCGCATAATCTCTGATTTTTAGAAACCATACATCTTTTTCCATCTGCACTACCTGGCTGCCGCATCTGTCGCATATGCCGTTTTGCGAATCTTCATTTGCAAGTACAACCTTACAGCTGTTGCAGAAGTTTACATATGTTTTATCCTTATAAGCCAGCCCATGCTTAAATAATTGAACAAATATCCATTGAGTCCATTTATAGTATTCAGGGTCTGTCGTATCAACACTTCTGGACCAGTCAAATGAATATCCTGCAGCATTAAGCTGTGCAGTGAAAATCTTGATATTATCATCCGTAACCTTTCTTGGATGTTTTCCTGTCTGCATTGCATAATTTTCCGTAGGAAGACCAAAAGCATCCCATCCTATGGGAAACAATACATTGTATCCTTCTAATCTCCTTTTTCTTGATATTACTTCAAGGGATGTATAGGCACGAATGTGCCCTACGTGCAGACCTACCCCTGAAGGATATGGAAATTCCACAAGACCATAAAACTTTTTCTGGTCTGTATTGTCTTTCGCTTTAAAAGTTTCATTCTTTCTCCATATTTCCTGCCATTTTTTTTCAATAGCTTGTGGATTATATGATTTCATTTTTCGCCTCCATGTTTTTACTAAATCGCAGCTCCATAACCAATTTGTTGACAATAAAAATCTTCCTCCCGATTGGGACGAAGATTCCGCGGTACCACCCAAATTAGGCCTAAGCCTCACTCAATATTATAACGGTATCACCGTTTGAAACTACTTTTTTCGCTTCAAAAACTCCCGGATGAGTTCAGCATTAGCAATACCGTCTCACACCACCCGACGGCTCTCTTTGATTGTTTACAGCCTACTACTTCCATTCATTGTATTTTATTAACTTTTCATTCGATTATATCAGAACAAAAAACGTATTGCAATAACAAAATTGTAAATCTTTACAATTTAGCTTTGCCGCATCTGTTTCTGTGACAGCATCTTGTGCTGTGAAAATCTCCTTCGCCGTCGCAAAGCTTATAATCTCCGCCTTCTATTCGCAAAACTTTCCCGTTTACCAGGGATTCTGCAATTTTCTTTCTGGCTTCCTGGTAAATACCCTGGACGGTAGTTCTTGCCACATGCATTAAACTTGCACATTCCTCTTGGGAAAGGCCTTCTAAATCTATAAGTCTTATAGTTTCATATTCATCAACGGACATAATAACAACATGTTCCTTTTCTACCGCAAAATCCAAAGGTCCAAAGCGATTTACATCAGGCAGGCTGCAGACCCTTCTCCATTTTCTCGGTCTAGGCATTAATAACACCCCATTTCTTATTATAGCTTATATTATATCTGATTTATGAAATATGTCAATAAATCAGAATATCAATCCTTTGGATTCTCATTTTCACAGGGAACACATACCTGGCATTTGCCGCAGCCATAATAAGGTTTATGCTTTTCCTTAACCTTATCCAAAAAGTCGGAACACTTTTTATGGTCTTTTCCATTTTCTAAGGATATTGCACCTGCAGGACAATTTTCTGCACATATACCGCAATTTATGCAGTATTCATATATATTATTATATTTTTTTATATCCGATTTTAATTTTAATTCCGTCACTATACTTCCTAATCTTCCGGCCATTCCTTTTTGAGTAATTATCCCTTTTGATAATCCAAAAGTCCCAAGCCCGCAAATAAAAGCTACATGCCTTTCTGACCAATTGCTGGAGAAACCCTCTGACTTGAACCTTGAATCCAATCCGGGAACCAAGCTTTTATAGCCTTCTTCATTCAGTTTGGAATTTAGAAATAAGTTGAATTCATTCATAAAATTTTGTCCATCAATGCGTCCGTGAAGCCATTCATTTGAAGGCCAGCTCATATCTGTTCTGTTACCTTCTCTGATTTCATCCGTAAACGGAAAGAAATAAACTATAACTGTATTTGCACTTTGAAGCCATTCCTTCGGCATCATAAAATGTTCTCCGATAACTGAAGGTGATTTTAATAATTGAAAACCTTCATCGTCTGCAGCTCCATAAGCAAATATTGGTTCATCAAAAATTTTCAACCCTGCCAACTCTTCATTTAATGCCTTGTCATTTGATACATAATTTATCTCTTTTTGCACAAATTCTGCTGCTAATCTTGCAATTGTTTGTTTATCCATGCTTCCCCCTTTATAGTTTTAAATTTATATGCTCCTATTATATAATATTTCTCTTCTTATGTGTTACTTAATTTCATATTAAATTCTAACATTCTTATAATTGTTTAAAATTATTACTAACGGGTAACATTTATTTAATTAAATGATAGTGTGACTATATAGAGGAGTGTCTGCTTAACACTACCAAAAATAACAAGGAGTACAAAACTATGATAACTTATAATAAACACATCGAGTATCTGCATGAACTTAAGCGGAAGATTATGCTGCACAGACATAGATTGACGATTATCATGATGCTGGTCATCCTGCTTGGAACAATGGCATCCGGCTGCGCCATAGGAGAAACCGACGTTACAAACCCGGACACAACAACAGGAGAGTCCATTGTGGTAACGATAACCGACCCGCCCGACGAACTGGAGCCCATCGTTGTGCCGACTATGCCTGAAGTTATTCCACCCTACCTCGGTGCTGATCCGGAGACCGGTCTAACAATGACTGGGACACCGACATTGGTTGATTTCGATACCTACAGGCTCAAAGTGAGCGGTAAGGTCGACCAAGAGCTGAGCCTGACCTATGATGATTTGCGGCGCATGCCAAAGCTGACTGCTACTCCGACATTGGAATGCGTTGGATATTTCAAGGATGTTGCTACCTGGTCGGGCGCATCGCTCAAGACAATCCTCGAGATGGCAAAAGTGCAGCCCGGGAGCACCAGGGTTGCCTTTAAGGGCGCTGACGGCTACGAAATTTCTATGATTCTGGAGAATGCCCTCGCCCCCGAGAATTTCCTTGCCTACGAATTAGAGGGTAAGACACTTCCGGTGCTGCAAGGCTTTCCGTTACGAGTAGTCATCCCCAGTTATGACGGCTCCGTATGGGTCAAGTGGTTGCTTGAGATAGTGGTGGAGTAAATATAAAGTATTAAATTCGGGAAGGATTAATTATGAAAAGGCTTTTGATTATACTATTTATAATAATTACATTAACTATAACAATTACAGGATGTACATCAATGGAAAAAAATAAAACAGGTACAGAGACTGCTTACAAAAAAATTTCTGCTGAAGAAGCAAAAGCAATAATTGACAGTGAAGATGTTATTATTTTAGATGTTCGAACACAGGAAGAATACAATGAAGGTCACATTGAGAATTCTGTCTTGCTGCCGGTAAATGA
>DMWH01000080.1:5214-6912 GCA_003483345.1 Clostridiales bacterium
ACGCCTTCTTATACAAAGAAGGCGTCTTAATAAGCTTATGTCTATGCAATTAATAACTGATTGAGTAGTCGTGAGAATACTGGAGATAAATATTCTGGTGTGCAGGACCAAATGGTAGGGGAACTGCTCCCTCCGCACAATTCTGATTCTCGTTTATACCTTGTTTCATATGGGTCCCATAATCTATTACAGAGAAGAACTTACCATAGTCGTCGTGGGGACTGTTAATATCCTTTGGAGGATAATAGCGTATGAGATTGTCATATCCTAAGTGTTTAACCCTAAGAGCAGTAATAGGTCTTCCCTTGGTGCTTGTCACATAATAAAGCTTTAATCTGTCTGCGTAGGAACTGATTTCATTCTTCAGACTGGGGTCGGATTTTGCTTCTCCCCCATCACCCCAAAGCTTGGCCGTTGGGTCATTGCCCCAATATTTTTTAAATATTTCCTTGGCATTTTCACCCTGGCTTTCATTTACCAAGAATACTGCAACAACAGGCGGCCTTGAAGCCAAATCGCTGAAACCTGTTCTAATATATATTTGTTGTTGTATTTCATCGCGATAAAAATCGTGAGCGGTGATATTAGCTACTAAATACCATTTATCATTTGTTATGGGGTCAATAATAACTTGTTCGTCCAAACCGTCTAAAGTTCTGCCGACAGGCTGGGGATTCAGGCGAATACCATTTATACAGGTTATGGCGGCCGTGGGAATATATTGATTTTCTTCTGCATATTTTTCATAAGCCTTCTTAAGTTCATACCTTCTAAAAGGATTTCTAGCCAAATTATAAATTGGTATTAAGGGTGTGTCTTCTCCAAAATCACACATTGCCGGGTATTTTCGCACATATTCTCCCCATGCCGTATATTGTGAAGGAGTAATAGTATTTGAGCCCAGGTAATCAGGATAAGCTTTAATATTAATCTCACAATTCTCGTTAAAAGAAGTGGTGGTTTCTTTCTGGCTTGTTGAATGACTGGCTCCGGCTGAAGCAAAGGCCATATTAAAAGAAGCTTTTACTTCTGATTCAAATGTATGACTCCCGCTGTGATAGGAACTGTTGGCTTGAACATTATAGTCTAAACGACCTCCCATTTTAACAGCCCTTATCACATGAGTGCCATATCGGTTAAAGATTTCTTCCGGCGTAACACTATCATCTTCTATATCCTTTTTGAATGAAGAGTCATAGTATTTAGAGTAGTCCAAATAGTTGTCATCAAATTCAATCAGATACTGAGATAAATCACTGACTAAGGTTGCATATCTACTGTTAGTTTCCGTGTAAGTCTGAGAGCCGAAACTAGCATTGATACTTCCGCTGAAATACAGATAACCTCCGCTTACGCCTATTTTTCTGGCCATTTCCTTAGAATATGAATATAAACTTTTACCTTCGGTAAAGCGGCTGATACTCTGTCTTCCGTCAGTTTTAAACACTCTCTTAGCTTCTAAAAGCTTATTAGTACTAAGTACAGAGTCTTTTAAACTGTATGGGTCAGCGAATTTTCCCTTTATTACATCATATCCCTTGCCTAAACAGTCTACTCCCAATACATTGTCACTTGCTTTAACCCAATCAGTTGATGGTTCATAATCACTTTCGTCGGGAAAGTCATAGTATTCATCCCAGTATTTCTCAATTTCTTCCGGTGTTAAGAGTCGCAGATCTGAACCCGGTTTTTCTTTTA
>DMWH01000181.1:0-4835 GCA_003483345.1 Clostridiales bacterium
TTGCATTTCTTGCACTTCTTAAGATTGATTGCTGGCCTGGTTTTAAAAAAATCAATTACTTTTACTACTGACTTAGTGCTCATACGTCTTTTATTCTTTAAATTTTTAGGTAATTTATAATTTTTCAGATGTGGGATTGTATTATAATCTCCGTCTATTTCAACTTTATCTAAATTATATTGGCCTAAGTTTCTTTTTCTTGCTGCATTTAATATAGGAATATCTTCGACAGTCATTCCAAGCATATTAACAGCAACCGTATCCAAGGCTAAGGGGTCTGTACTTATAAGTATCTTGTTTGCTTCATATACATCTCCGGCTGTAGGTCCTTCGCCCTGCATGGAAATTATACCGTCCATTATATGTAGGTCAAATTTAACATCTTCATGAATATCAACTATAATTTCTCCAAAGTCATCTTTAGCAGGTGCTATTTTATGATACATGGCTTTACGAAGCCCCGGTACACAACCGAAAACATTTTTTACAGCTCCCGTATAAATATTTGCTGAATGGGTTTTTAACTTAGGTAAATTAATAACCACATCCGCATCAAACAATGGTTTTGCCAGATACATCTTTTCTTTATACTTACCTTTGGGTTCTACCTCAATAACTCCTTCCCTATCAAAGTTCTTTATAATGGCACCTTCCTCTTTTGCAACTTTTTCATATCCTGATACTTTTAAACTTTGAGCAGTAGGTGAAATACCGGCGATAGCTCCTCCTGAACTATCACCAATCCACACCGTACAACCTCTTTTTATTAAAATCTTAGTTAAAGCCCTGACAAATTCGCTGTGAGTAATTGCAGCTGAATCAGAAGTCTTAGGTCCGATGAGATTTACCTTAAGTAAAACAACATTTCCTTTCTTAACAAAAATGTCCCATCCGCCTAATTTTTCAATACCACTGTTTATTTTATCAATTACATCATCTGGAGAATAGTCTTTACATTCTTGAATTATAACTTTGCTCATTAAAATCATTCCTTTCCGTACATCATTTCAATAGCACATGGATTTGCTTCTCCTTCAAAAACGATCTTCGAATTCTTTAATAATCTTATTTCTACTGTTCCGGATAATCCTTCTTTGATTAAAATATCCATAGCACCCTTTCTCGGTGCCCTTAGCACCCCTGAATCCCGGCAAACAACTGCTTTGATACTAAGTTCAAATTCATCCTTATCTATATAAATCTCCAAAAAATTATCCGAATAGCTGACGTTTTTTATCTTGCTTTTATTGTAGGTAGCAAATCTGTACTCATGATTATTAATAATTAAATTGCAAATAAACCCTTGAAAAGATGCTCCGATAAACGGTATGTGGGCAAGCGAGAACATAATACTTGCTTCATTTCCTTCAAAATGATTGGATTGAAGCCATATATATTCATTAGGAAATGATGTACCCCAGTCTTTTTCTATATAACCTTTACCATCTTTGAAATCAATAACCTTGTTATTAACTGAAATAACACCTTTCAGCTTATGGCTCATGCTAATAATATCATGATAGCATTCCATAAAAGGAAAGTATGAAAAATACCCCATTGCATCCGGTGATAATATATTTCTGTTAATCTTAGTAAAATCTGAAAGACAAATATTTCCTTTTATTAAAAATTCACCGTTATTTAAATTAAGCTCTATACCTTCATTCCTAAATGTATTATTTCCTATTTTTAAACTAAAAGGTTTATCCGTGCTTTTAAAATCTTCGACAGAAAACCTATAATATTGAGTTTTAAGATTTTTATAACCATCGACATCATATGAATATATAATTTGAATAAAAGAATGAGAATCTGCGCTGTTTATTGAAATACCGGGTATAATACTGACTATGTCCTTTAAATCAAATGATACTTGTTTAAAATACCATCCTTCAAAATATTTTTTGCTTTTCTTCTTTCCCTGAAAGATAAGAGGATCTTTCTTATGTTTAAATACCATATATTACCCAACCTTTACAATTGNNCAATTGCCATTTATTTCTTCCTGGAACTTTCATACTTTTCCACCCACATATCAACGGTTATTTTTTGACAAAGCTCTGCAATCAGCTCATATGGAATTTGGTCCATTTTTTTAGGATTTACATGATACCCATTAGGATATATTTCATGATTTTTCTCCTCTTTTATAATATAACATAAATTATACCCGCTATGATATTTTAGAAACATAAGTATGCAGCCCTTTCTACATATATTATAGCCGAATATCATTTTATTACAATCATTAACTTGTTTAGGTCAATAAAAAATAGTGCAGTATCATTACAGATACTACACCGTGCTCTTTCCATTTCATACTAAATGTTTCTATACATTCTTAAAAGTCTTATAAAGTGATTTGCTTCACGAATTGTATGGTCGCCAAGAAGCGGAATTATGATTGATTTAATCTTGCAGTCCAGTATCCCTTGTGTACCCTGGACCTTGAAATCCCTGATTGCCTGAGTTGCTGCCAGACTGTCTTCTGTAACTTGTTGCAAGGGCACAGTTGAATTCAAAGCCATTACAGCCTCTCTTGTCAGTTGGTCAAACTCATTTCCAAAATTATTGGCTGCTTCAAACAGTTGTTCTTCAGTTGGGTCAAGCAACCCTCTTATAAACTTGGCATGCTCTGCCATTATCCTGTTCCAGAATATTTCTTGCTCCGCAGCTTCTTGCTGCAAATTAACAACCTCTCTGTTTTGAAGCCTTTGTATCATAGTTAAATACAGCTTAGCTTCACGCATAATATGGTCAATTAATAAGGGATAATTTAGTGTAAACATCTTGCATGATAAAACATTGCTCAATATATTGCTTTTAAACTGTATCAAATCTGATATTAATGCCATTGCTTTCTGGTTTAATAAATAAACCCTTTCTTCCATCATTGGGTTGAAACCGGTTAAGCCGCCTCCCATCAAATTAGCTTCCATTTGCGTAAGCTCTGTGGGAATCCTTATTCCTGTAAAATACGAGGTTGCTGCTTCAGCATTTTGTGTATAAGGGGTTATAACTTCTCCTGATTGAAGAACGCTGTTGCTTACAACTCCATTTGAAAGTGATACAACCTCTCCTAAGAGCCTGTCAAATTCTCTTCTGAATTCATCTGCTTTTTGTGTATAATTACTATCCCTTGGGGTAAATGCTACTTCAAGGAAAAAAGAGTGTTCCTTCATTATTCTTGCAAAAAAAAGGTGCAATTCTAATGAATGGCGAACAAAATCCATTCTTGTAGACATCATAATCCTCCTTAAAAATTTAATGTTTACAATATATTATGAATCAGAAGACAAATTGCTTACAAAATATTTAATTTATCTATTGACAATTAGGTGATAATAATTATATACTTTGATTTAATAATTTAATAAATTCATCAAGAGTGACGGAGGGACTGGCCCGATGAAGTCCGGCAACCAATCTATGTATATGGTGCTAATTCCAGCGGTTTACACCGGCAGATGAGGATTTTTAAGACAATTTCTTTCCCAATGTCGGGAGAGATTTTTTATTTATTGGGAGGATTTATGAAAATAATTGATAAGTTTACAGAAAAAAAACCCTTAATATCATTTGAGATATTCCCGCCAAAGGCAGATTATCCGATAGATACAATTTTTAATGCTATCGATGAGCTTTATAATTTAGACCCGGATTTTATCAGTGTTACTTATGGTGCAGGCGGAAGCACTAAAGATAAAACCGTTGAAATATCATCGTATATACAAAACCGTTACAATTTAACTTCAATAGCTCATGTTACTTGTATTACTTCTGCAAGAAAGGAAATTAATAAGATATTAATATCATTAATAGAAAATAATGTTCATAACGTCCTGGCTTTAAGAGGAGATTACCCAAAAGACTGTAAGATATCCCCGCCAATTGACGGCTTTAAAAATTCGATGGAACTGATAGAATTTATAAAAAGTAATTCAAATTTATGTGTTGGAGCCGCATGCTATCCGGAAAAACATCCTGCTGCAAGAAGTTTAAATGATGATATTGATTTTCTTAAAAGAAAAATGGAAGCAGGTGCAGATTTTTTGGTAACACAAATGTTTTTTGACAATGACTTGTTTTATGATTTTTATGATAAAATAAAAAAGAAAAATATTGATTTGCCTATATTTACCGGTATTATGCCAATACTTAATAAAAACCAAATAAATACGATATTAAATCTTACAGGTAATTCAATACCTAATAAATTTAAAATGCTGCTAGAGAAATATGAAAATAACCCTGAAGCTTTAAAAGAAGCAGGAATGTCATATGCTGTCAGTCAAATAATAGACCTTTTGTCTTGGGGAGTTGATGGCATTCATATTTATACTATGAATAAACCTTCCACCGCAAGAAAAATATTAGAAAATATTTCTGCAATCAGGAGTGTACTGACACATGAAAGTAAATTTTATTAAAAAAGATTTAGTTGTAATTAATAAAGATGAAGCTTTGAGATATATGGGATACAACAGCAAAACTGTGGATATAGAAACCCAAAAACTTCTTGATGAATCAATAGCTGAAGTAAAAGATTTGGCAGAACTTAAATATGTATACAAAATATTTGATATCAAAAAGGAAAATAATAATATATCGTTTGAAAATGTGATAAATATCAAATCAAATGACTTATACACCCTTTTTAAAAACTGTGAAAAATCGGCTGTCATAGCTGCTACCCTTGGTTTTGAAGTTGAAAAAAGGATTAGGTATTACAGTCTGACTAATTTATCAAAAGCTCTTGTATTTGATGCATGTGCCACTTCCTGTATTGAAGCATTGTGTGACGTGGCTCAAGCTGAAATAAAAGAAATTGCTTT
>DMWH01000181.1:4872-10615 GCA_003483345.1 Clostridiales bacterium
GATTCTTACATATTGATTCCGAGAAAATCGGTGACAGCTTTTATAGGTTTTATTAAAGACAGTAAAATATATAAAAAATCCTGCATAGACTGCAATTTATTTGGAAACTGCAATTTTTCAAAGGAAGGAGATAGAAAGTGTTAAATAAATTAAAAGAGAATTTCTTGTTTTTTGACGGTGCAATGGGTACCATGCTTCAAAATTCCGGATTAAAAACAGGTGAACTGCCGGAAGAATTAAATATTACAAATCCCGAAATTATTTATAATATTCATAAAGAATATTTAAATGCAGGAGCTAATATTATAACTACAAATACATTCGGTGCAAATAAGCTTAAATTAATAAATTCTTCATACACGGTTGATGAATTAATAACTGCAGGTGTAAAAACAGCTAGGAAAGCTATAGAAGGTTTTAATGAAAAACATGTTGCCTTAGATATCGGTCCCATAGGTACCCTCCTGTCCCCATTAGGAAGTCTAAGTTTTGAAGAAGTTTATGATTTATTTAAAGAGCAAGTAACAATAGGAGTCAATGCAGGTATAGATTTAATACTTATTGAAACGATGACCGATATATATGAGTTAAAAGCCGCAATTCTTGCAGCTAAGGAAAATTCTATACTCCCTGTTTTTGCAACAATGTCTTTTCAAGATAAGGGTCGAACATTTACGGGTAATGATGTAAAATCATTTGTTTTTACGGCTGAAGGTTTGGGCGTCGATGTTTTGGGCGTTAACTGCTCCTTAGGGCCCAAACAGCTTCAGCCGATTGTTGATGAGTTGTTAAAATACAGCTCAATACCAATAATGGTACAGGCAAATGCGGGGCTGCCTAAATATCGCAACAATACTGCTTATTATGATATCGACCCTTCAAAATACAGTCATGAAATAAATATAATGGCTAAAAAAGGTGTTGCAATATTTGGAGGATGTTGCGGCACTACTCCTGAATATATTAAAAGTATTGTTAATGCATTGGATGGATTAAAACCGATAAAAATCGTAAAAAAGAACTTTACGACTGCTGCTTCATCGACCAAGACAGTATTTTTAGGGGATGAAGTTAAAATTATCGGCGAAAGAATTAACCCGACAGGTAAAAAGAGATTAAAAGAAGCCCTTAGAGAAAATAACCTGAACTATATTGTAAGAGAAGCTATAGAACAAGAGGACTCAGGCTCTGATATATTAGATATCAATGTGGGACTTCCCGGTATTGACGAAAAAGAGATGATGAAAAAGGTAATCAAAGAAGTGCAAAGTGTTGTTTCATTGCCTCTTCAAATTGATAGTGCTGATTATGAAGTTATTGAAGCTGCCGCAAGAATATATAACGGAAAGCCCATAATTAATTCTGTAAACGGCAAGAAAGAAAGTATGGATAAAATATTTCCGATTGCAAAAAAATATGGGGCCTTGGTAGTGGCTTTAACACTAGATGAGGAAGGTATTCCTGCAACTTCTGAAAAAAGATTGGAAATAGCAACAAATATTATTGAAACAGCAAAAGTATACGGTATTCCTGAAGAAAATATATTAATAGACCCGCTCGTTCTTACAGCTTCTGCCGAGCAGAAAGCCGTAATGGAAACACTTAAAGCAATCCCTTTAATTAAAAATAAATATAATGTAAAAATAGTATTGGGAACAAGCAATGTTTCTTTTGGGCTGCCTAAGAGAAATTTATTAAATACAACTTTTTTATCTATGGCTTTAGGTTTTGGTTTGGATGCACCTATTACGGATTCAACAAATAAGTCTTTGATGGATGTTGTAAGGTCCTTTAAGGTACTGGCCAATCAAGATAAGGACAGCAAGGATTATATTAAGACATACACAAATATATCCTATGAAAACAATATTCCTTCATCTGAAACCGACTTAAAAGAAATTATTATAAAAGGTCTAAAAGATGAAGCTAAAAAAGTTTCTATAAAAATGTTGGAGCAATATAACTCGCTTGATATAGTAAGTGAATTCATGATACCTGCCTTGGATATTGTAGGTGAAAAATATGAAAAAGAGGAAATATTTCTGCCTCAGTTAATAAGAAGCGCCGAAACATCCAAAATAGTATTTGAAGTAATAAAGGAAAAATCAATAAAAGAAGAAATAACCGATGAGAAAAAAATACTATTAGCAACGGTCAAGGGAGATATTCACGATATAGGGAAAAATATAGTTAAGCTTATACTTGAAAATTACGGTTACAAAGTTATTGACTTAGGCAAGGATGTGGATATAGAAAACATTGTTGAAACCGTTAGAAAAGAAAATATTACTTTGGTGGGCTTATCTGCCTTAATGACTACAACCGTAAAAAATATGGAAAATACAATAAAAGAATTAAAAAAGGAATTCCCGTTCATAAAAATTATGGTTGGAGGTGCAGTATTAACTCCCGATTATGCTTTGGCAATAAATGCTGACTACTATTCTAGGGATGCAAGAGGTGCTGTAGATATAGCAAAAAAAGTATTAGAGCATAAGAGTATGTGACCTTTGTGTTATATAATCACAAAGGTCAGTCCCCCTCTTTCTATTCAGCTTCAAAAATAAGCTTGTTTATATTATTTTGAGTTAAAAATATTTTTTCTATTTCATCGTCAATTAAATTATCAATATTGTCATAATACTCTATTTTTGCACTTATACTGCAATTAGAACTCAAAGCTCTAGGCACGGGCATAAGCTCGCAATTAATATTGTTTTTCTTACATTTTCTATTAAATTTAATGGCTCCTGAATGCGTAAAAAACAAAACAGTATATGTCATTATTTCCTTGCCTCTAATATGTAATTATCTTCATTTTCTGTTATGATTACCTTATAGCCTGAATTTTTTAAGAATCTTTCCACATTCCCTTTAGCCGTATTGTTATCTACTATTATATCCAATCCTTCAGGACTTTCTTCCAATGCTTTTTTTGTCATTAATACAGGCTGAGGACAGCTCATGCCGCATGTATCTATTTTTTTCATATAATCCTCCCCTTAATTACTTGCTTTTGATAAATTACCTGCTTTTACTAAGCTTTCTGAATTTAAAAATGAAACAATACCTAATAATGCAAAACATATAAATACGGCAACCTTTCCGTTAGCAGTTATTCCTGCTGCACTTGAAGCTAAGCCGAAATTGTGTGCTATAGCCGCTCCAACCAGCATTCCTATTACAGTGATAACAGAGTCTGTATTGCCTTCGCCTGATAGTATTAATTGCCTAAGCGGACATCCTCCTAATAATACCGAGCCCCAACCTACTACTGCCATACCTAAAAAGTTCCATAGGCCGTCAGTATGTGCAATAGGTTGCTCAGCAAATCCCAATTTGAAAAATCCGAAAGCTAAATTTCCAATAAAACTAAATACCAGTATAGCAATAAATCCCGATAAAAGATACATATCTTTAAAAAGTATCATATCACGAGTTCCGCCGACCATGCACAATCTTGTTTTTTGAGCTAATCCACCAACTATCAGGCCTGCCGTCAGCGACATTATTATAGGTGCAGCCATTGAGCCGGGACCTTTTTCGCTAAAGAACAAAAAGCTGGGTGAAGCATTAAGAAGTATTAAAAGTCCTAATACTAAAACCGGGAAAATATAGCCTTCAGCTTTTGATATTTTATAGCTTCTCTTAAGATTAAATCCTTTGTTTAAGAAAATAACTCCGACAAATATTCCTGCAACAAAACCGGCAATTCCGAATAAAGCGTTTAAATCTCCTCCCGCAAGCCTTAAAACCATTCTTAGCGGGCATCCTAAAAATATTAGTGCGCCAATCATAACTGCTATGCCTATCATAAATCTTGTAAACGGTGATGAACCGCCTTTAGTTTGGAATTCTTTATTTTTAACGGATATTAAAAATGCTCCCAGTACAAGACCTATAATTTCAGGCCTTATGTATTGAACGACTTCTGCTCTATGTAATCCTAATCCCCCTGCTATATCTCTTAAAAAACAAGCTATACAAAAGCCCATATTTGCAGGATTCCCAAAATATACAAGTAGTACTGATATTATTCCGACTGCTCCGCCTGCTATAATGATTCCTTTTTTATCACTCATTAGCTCTCCTCCTATTATTAATAATTAATAAATTAACAATAAGATTATATGATGGAAAATTGCTTAAAACAATATGTATAGAATTTTACAATGCTTCGAGAAGCAACTATTAATATTGCTGATATTAAAATAGAAAACCTTGAATTATAAGCATTTCCAAAATTTATATAATAAAGCATTAATGCAACCTATTAAAATCTTTAATTGAACAAATATTTACCATATGTTAAAATAATATTGTTTAGAATAAAATTAGAAAATATATTAGAGGACTATACTATGAGATATGTCTATATGGACAATGGAGCCACCTCTTTTCCTAAAGCACCCGGTGTTGCGGAAAGTATGGCAGACTATATATTAAATGTGGGAACTAACGTTAATCGAGGAGCTTACAGTTCATCTTATAAAGCTGAAAACATTGTATACGAAACCAGGGAGCTCCTATGTAAATTGTTCCGTTTTAATAAGCCTGAAAATGTAATTTTCACTAAAAACATAACCGAAAGCATGAATGTACTTATCAAAGGATTATTGAAAGAAAAGGACCATGTAATAGTTTCTTCTATGGAGCACAATGCTGTTATGAGACCCTTAAATTCACTTAATAAGGTTGAATATACAAAAGTTTTGTGCAGTAAAACAGGAGTATTAAGTATAGAAGATGTGGAAAACTCTATTAAACCAAATACTAAAGCCATTATAATGACCCATGCTTCAAATGTATGCGGAACTATTTTAGATTTAGAAAAAGTTGGACAACTTTGCAAAAAACATAATTTATTCTTCATAATAGACAGCGCTCAAACAGCAGGGTCTATTGATATAGATATAAATAAACTAAATGCGGATGCAATTGGATTTACAGGCCACAAAAGTTTACTGGGTCCTCAGGGAATAGGCGGATTCATTGTTAATGACGGAATCAACAATGAAATGACCACCTTGATTGAAGGCGGCACGGGTAGTCTGTCGGATAAAGAAATACAGCCTGATTATATGCCTGATAAATATGAATCAGGAACTTTAAATATTCCGGGCATTTACGGATTGAATGCATCATTGAAATACTTGTTAAACCAAGGTATTAAAGATATCAGGGACAATGAAATCAACCTCATAAACAGATTTTTAGAGGGTTTATTAAATATTAAAAATATTGAATTAATCGGTAAAAAAACTGCCACTGACAGAACAGGTATAGTATCGATTGATTTTATACATAATGATAACGGCCTTGTTGCACATGAATTTAGCAAGGATTATGGAATTATGACTAGAAGCGGTTTGCACTGTGCCCCCTCCGCTCATAAAACATTGGGAACATTCCCTAGAGGTACGGTTCGTTTTTCATTAGGTCATTTTACAACAATAGAAGAAATAGATTATGCAATAGAATGTATTAATAAAATTGCCAATAAATAATTAAAAGCTGCAAGGTGACAGTACCCCCGTCCCCTTGTCATAAAGGAAGGTAGTATGGAATTCAACCAATTGGAAAGTTTTATAAGTGTTGTAAAGCATAACAGTTTTTCATTAGCTGCTAAAGAACTTTATACGACTCAACCTACTGTTAGCAATAATATTAAAAATTTAGAAAAAGAACTTAATACAACTCTTTTGGACAGAACCAGCAAAACAATTACCTTGACGGATTCAGG
>DMWH01000181.1:10720-16262 GCA_003483345.1 Clostridiales bacterium
AAGGTATCTTTTTCAATAACTCACAAAAATTCAAAAGATGTAATAGATAATATATTAGATGGAAAACTAAACTATGGTATCGTAGGAGCAAAGTATTATTCAGAATTATTGGAATATATAGATTTTTATGAAGATGAGCTTATTTTTTGCGCACCTTACAATAAATACCCTTCCGTTAAAAATGAGTACTTGGATATCAATATCTTGCTTTCGGAAAAATTTATTTTCAGAAAAACAGGGTCGGGTACCAGAAGATTAATTGAGCAGAGACTTTCGGAAAAAGGTATTGATATAGATAGTTTAAACATCATTTCTTTCATCGACAGCAATGAAATGATTAAAAAAATGATTGAACTTGGATTGGGTGTAAGTTTTATTTCAAAAATGGCAGTTAAAAACGAAATTGATTTGAAACTGGTTAAAGCCTTTAGAATAGAAGACTTGAATTTAAAACGAAGCTTCTATTTTGTTCACAACAAAAATAGAACCCTATCCCCTTTGATAGAAGCATTTAAGGATTTTTTAACGCATTGGAAATACTAAAATACGAGGAAGTGAAAATATGTCTTCAGATGAAATAAAATTAACTCAAATGACTAAAAGTGCCGGGTGAGCAGCTAAAATTGGACCTGATGTCCTGGCACAAGTATTGTGCCATCTAAACTATGATAAAGATGAAAATCTTCTTGTGGGAATTAGTACTTCGGATGATGCCTCGGTTTACAAGATAAGCGAAGATCTTGCCTTGGTGCAGACATTGGATTTCTTTACACCGGTTGTTGATGACCCATATGTGTACGGCCAAATAGCTGCTGCAAATTCACTGAGCGATGTATATGCAATGGGCGGCGAGCCCAAGTTGGCTTTAAATATCACATGCTTTCCCCTGGACTTACCTAAGGAAGTTATAAAAAGTATTCTTCAAGGCGGGCATGATAAAGTCAAGGAAGCTAATGCCCTGGTTATCGGCGGTCATACAGTGGAAGATAATGAGCCGAAATACGGATTATCCGTAACGGGATTTATACATCCCAAGGATGTAGTTACCAACAGCAATGCCAAGCCGGGAGATTGTCTGATTCTTACCAAGCCTTTGGGATTGGGGATTTTAAATACAGGCATAAAGGCCGGCTTAGTAAGTGAAGAAGGATACAAAACCGCTGTCCTTACCATGTCTGAATTAAACAAATTTTCTAAGGATGCTATGATGAAAGTCGGTGTAAACAGCTGTACAGACATAACCGGATTCGGTTTGCTCGGTCATGCCTATGAAATGGCTGTGGGTAGCGATGTTACCATTAAATTTAATTCTTCTAAAATACCGATTATTGAAGAAGCCTTATCCTTGGCAAGAATGGGTATTATCCCTGCCGGAGCTTATAAAAATATGGAATATATTAAGGAGCAAGTTAAAATTTCTAAGACGGTAGTTCAGGAAATAATCGACTGCATTTGTGACCCGCAAACATCGGGAGGACTTTTGATATCGGTAGAAAAAAACAAGTCTCAATTACTTCTTGATGAACTTAAAAAAAGCAAAACACCCTATGCGTTAATAGGTGAAGTATTAGAAAAACAAGATTACAGGATAATTGTAGAATAAACTGCATATAAACCGGCTTTATCGCCGGTTTTTATTTGTTTTAATTTTCTATTTCTATTATTTGGTTTATTTCATTGTTTTGTTCGTTACTGCCGACAAAAATATCATTTTCCCAATATCCTTCTTCAACAGTTCCATCTATATAATATAAAACCCCTGATCCTTCCTTTTTCCCATCCCTATATTTCCCGACAAACTTATTCCCGTTTGCATAGGTATATGTTCCTAACCCCTCCTTCATGCCGTTAACAAATTCACCTTCATATTTATCGCCGTTTGCATATATGGTTACTCCATGACCGTTTATAAAATCATCTCTAAATTCACCTTCATATACATATTTATTCGGCACGGTAAATCTGCCGTGTCCATGCTGGTAATTTTCTTTAAACTCTCCCTCATAAACATCCCCGTTAGAATATGTATAAATGCCGAATCCGTCCATCATTCCGTTCTTCATTCCGCCTTCATATACAAAATTATTTGGTGATGTTAATTTTCCATGACCATGAGGTTTATTTTCCTTAAAATCTCCTTCATAAACATCACCGTTTACATAGGTATAAATGCCGAATCCGTCCATCATTCCATTCTTCATTTCACCTTCGTAAATATCGCCGTTCGGATATACTATTCTAACATTATTTTCGTGAATTACTGCTTCCGCTTCAATTTCTAAATCATCATTTTCACTAATACTTTCAATATCAGTTCCTTCATCATTTTTTTCAATATTGTTATTATCAGCATTTATTTTTATATTGTTTTCATTTTCGTTGCTTTCATCAGTGTTTTCAATATTCTCGTTTACATTGTTATTTTGCTCCCCATTCTCAGGATTTTCTTCAAATTTATAGCATGATGACACTATCATTAACATAAAAACTAATACAATGGTAATAATCTTATTCATAACCCGCCTCCAATACCAACCCCTTTATAATATATATTATTACCGTCAATAATTAAATTAATAATAGCACTAATTCTCATTACTGTTAAATTATGCTAGCGTTTCATTTTCATCAAAAAAAACCATGCCTTATGATGCATGGTAAAGAATAGTGATAAGGATTTTATACTGAATTCAAATGTCTGTCTCCTGAATCTTGGAATTCTTTGCTTTTTTTAATGCAATAATAGTAAGCAGCATGTTAAAAATACCAAGGATTGTGAATGCAATTAAAATCATATCGTTTGAACCAGTTAAATCATATGTAAGATTAATTATAGGAGTTCCAATAGCTATACCTGCTCCAGCCAAAGCAGATGCTATCCCGATAATATCACTTAAATATTCATCCCCTGCAAAAGCTGAAATGAACAAGGGTAATAACACTGTTTGAGAACTTAATGAAATGCCAAATAATGCAGCAAAAAACCACGCTATTAACTCACTGTCAACAATAAGCAAAAGAACCGAGCTTATTACAAAAGATACTAAGCAAATACCGATAGCAAACTTAATTCCAATTCTGTCATAAACAGCACCGACTAAAATCTTTGACAATGCCATAATAAATAAAACTCCGCCTAATATTTTAGAAGCAAATAATTCATTTAATCCCCTGTCTATTAAATGAGACGGAAAAATATGAAGCCATGGCACCATTGAGAAACCCATTAAAAATATAACGGTAAGACCTATTATTACACTTTGCTCTTTTAATAACTGCCCGATTGTTTTTTTCTTAATATTTAATTTTTCTTCACTATTTGTTGCATATCCGACAGGGTTTTCTTTGATAAATAAAGCAATCGGAATAATCAAAACAAACAAAATAATCGAAGTTAATAAATAAGCTTGTTTAAAGCCGTAAGTCAATATAAGGTAACCTAGTACAGGACTCATAACAGACCCGCCAAATCCGCTTCCTGCAGAAATCAAACCTAAGATCGTCCCCCTGTTTTCAGTGAACCAGCTATTTATAAGCAGGGCAAAGGTCATCAAATTTGTATACGTTATTCCTATTCCAAACAAGACGGCGCCTATATAAAATTGAATAAGGTTAGTCGATTTGTAATAAACAAAGAAAGCCAAAACACATAAAATGGCTCCCAAGATAACTAAGTTTTTGATACCTAAGCGTCTGTATAATCTCACAAAAGAAAGACTGGCAAAAATCATGAAAATTGATATAATACTGAAAATCAACGAGAATTCAGCTCTGGCAAAACCATAGTGATTGGTTACCGGAACAACATACAGACTGCCTGTATTATAAGCACTCCCAACATAAAAAAATGCAATAATAAAGCATAATACTGCTACAACATATCCATAGTTAAATTTTTTGTCCATAAAAACTCCTTTGCAAAAAAATGCTGCCTAAATTGAAGATTTAAAATTCTATGGATGGATTGCTTATATCTACAAGATATTTCCTGCAGGTACCATGAAACCTGTTAATTACTAAATATTCTATATCGCTCATAGCGTCATAAAGGGATGAGCCTTCTTCATAATCAAACCCTACAAGCTGGAAAAATACGTCAGTGCTTTCAAGAGTAAGCTTTCCTAATTCGCTTTGCCTCCAAAGCCATTTATATGTCTGGACTATGTTGCCGCTTGTGAATATCAGCTCCTTTTCTTCAACATCCTCATAGTTTTCAGCCCCGAAAGGTAAAAACACATCTCCCTTTCTGCTGTAACGCACCTCTAAATCGTCATGAATATCTTTTAAATCATGCCCGCCTAAGGATATTCCTCTTTCTATGGATACTGCATTGCATAAATCGACTAAGGCATTTATAACCGGCAGCTGTCCGCCTTTTGCTATTCTTTTGAACATTGCTTCTACGGAAGGAAGATATTTATTTGGATTAATACCTGAATTTTTCATAACTTCTCTGTACAGCTTCACATTTATCAAATCCCTAATTTCATCAGGCTTAACTTTATTTCTGAATTTGGCTTCTGCTCTTCTCAGCCTTTCTTCATCCTCAGGCCTTGTCTCTGAATTTCTAATGTTATTGCCTATTAATATTCCGAATTTTATATTAGGATTTAATTCAAACACAGACTTTTCAATTGTATATTTCATTTTTTAACTCCTCTTAGTTATTCTGCCTCTCTACCATAGAGACTGCTATTTTTCCACGTCCGGATTTTTATTAAGCAAATGCCTTTTTAACTTTTTGGTCTTTTGGAACTTTTTGAATAAGCTCTGATTCCAATAATCTAGGATTGCTGATATATTTCTCAAAGAGCTTAAAGGACCTTGCATAATACACACCGTCACATATTCTTTCATCCATTGTATAGCCTATTTCGCAGCATTTTTTAACAACAACCTGGTCATTCTCTACTATCGGAATCTTCACTGTCTTGCCTAATGCAGCAAATAAGCCTGTTGTTCCAAAATCATAAAGATGATGATAGATATACTGAGTATCTATTGACTTTAAGTAAGTAAAAAACATTGTGGTATGAAAGGGGCTGGCATCAATAATACTTTTTGGAAGTAAGTTATACTTATCCATCGCTTTTAGAGTTCTAACCAATAATTTCTTCACAAACCCGGGCATCGACATTACTCTTTCAGCAAGCTTGTCGGTATTATTATCTTCACTGTAGGATAATGCCTTAGCAATGTCTTTATCTATAATTTCAGCAATTTCAAAAATAGTTTCTTTTCCGGTAAATTCAAATTTTACGGTTGTTTCTTCCCCGTCATCTCTAAGTGAACGTTTTACAGCCATTGAAACATAAATTTTTTCTCTCTGATAAATTTGATTGTTCATTACAAAACGGTTAAGCTGCGGTCTTTCTGCAATCACTCTTACGTAAGCGGCTATGAAAACATGCATGTAACTAAAACTATAACCGCTTTGCTTTTTTTCTAAAATATATTTATCAATACTTTCCGCCGGAAAAATCTGCTTAGAAAAATTTTGAGCATCGCTTCTTTTTTCCATGACATAAGGTATTATTTTCTC
>DMWH01000026.1:0-154 GCA_003483345.1 Clostridiales bacterium
AAGCTGCTCCAGGGATAAATTAGTAGAAATTATCGTTCTTTTATCGGTAATCATTCTTTCATTTATAATATTAAATAACTCCGCATTGGTAAATGAATTGCTCACCTCTGTTCCAAGGTCATCAATAATAAGCAAATCACAATCAAAAATCATA
>DMWH01000026.1:311-1504 GCA_003483345.1 Clostridiales bacterium
CTTATTTCCAAAACATAATACATGTTCTGCCTTGGTGTAAGCTTTTCGTTTTTATAGCTTTCATTGCTGAAAACATTGATGTCAAATGTATTAAAGTTCTCTTTTTGAAGCATATTAACCATATTTGACATTTGAAACAGATTATTTATTATTTGTCGTTTAAAACAGCTGCACTTTTTCCCGTCAGTAGTATAACCGGTATCACTGCACTTTTTGCATTCATATTCAATTTCCAAATAATCCTTTGGAATATTGTTCTCTTCGTAAATAGACTGCCTTTCTTTTTTAAGCTCTTCTATTTCCTTCCTTAATTTTTTAACCTGTACATCCAAATCTTCAGGATGGGATAAAAAACTCTTAGATAAACTGATACTTAATAATTTCATTTGTTTATCAATTTCAGACAGGCGCGGAAGAGCAGCATATAGTTTTTCCTTTTTTTTATCTGCTTCATGGGCAGCTTTTAATCTTTTATTATTATAATCAGTCATAATATTTTCAATTATTTGTTTATTCATTGCCATTGTTTTCCTCCGGAATTGCTAATCCTAATTTATTAAGCTTCTTTTTAAATTTTTCTCTTGCGATTTTCTCTAAATCGTCTCCAGAAATATCCTCGCTTTGAATAAAATTATGAAACTTGTTTTTACTCTTGGAAGTTTCCTTTTTTGTTTTTTCAGGTTTTTTGTCATTTTTTAAGTCTTCTATAGTTTTAAAACCGTTTTTGTACCAGTCACTCAGGATTTTGTCGAAATAATTTAAATTAGGATTATTAATTTTTGTTGAATTGTCTAAACATTTTAAAATCATTTCCATAGAGAAATCCCATTCATCAATCCATCTATCGATTGTTCTCATTTCAGCCTCGGTAAGTGTTCTGTTAAAACCCAGTGCTTTGCTTATCCTTGAATAAGCTGAGAACCTGTCATTACGTTTTTCAAGATACTCAACCATTGTGTCCAAATCTACCACTCCGGCATCATACCATGCTGAAACAACAGATTCTATGTAATTGAATCTCTTAATCTTTTTATTGTTAACAGAATAACTGAAAGCTTGAGTCATCATATATGGTTTAGTTTTATATTTGTTGAGCCAAGTGATTATTTTTTGTTTTTCACTGACTTTTAAAGGTCTCCCTAACATATCTTCTATTTCTTCCATCATTGTTTTTATTTCAGGATTTCTGGCAG
>DMWH01000026.1:1514-2255 GCA_003483345.1 Clostridiales bacterium
ACGAATTCAACTATATAGTTATATTCATCATCTGTTTCATGTTTAATGATTATACCTTCATTTTCCCAATAATTCCATGCATTCAAAACATCGCTCAAAGGCAGATTTAAATTTTTTGAAAGAGTTTCATTGTTAAAATCAAGCCTGTCCTTAGCGTATTTGTATCCCATCAGATATACTTTTACATATGTTCCGTCAGCTTGAGGCATGTAGTCATTAATAAAAATATTCTCTATAGGGGTATCTCCCAGGTCTATTTGCATTTCTTGAAAAATAAAATACATGAATTTCTCCTTTTTCTACATAATTTGCCATAAAGATTGTAATATAATTGTAACAATCTTGTTATAATAATGTGAAAACATTTTCTCCTAAAAATATTGACATAATGACATGTAATAGAATATAATGTCTTAAAGATATATTAAAGACATTTTAATTAACTTTATTATATCATTTTTTTATATAAAAGAAAAATGTTATTTTTCTTGTGATAGTAGTAGAAAATTATAGCTAGGAAGTAGAACTTATGAAAATCAAAGATCTAACATTTAATATTTTTAATAAAAATTTAAACTCCAAAATATTCCTGCAATTAGATGAAAAAAAAGATAGACAACCCCTCAAACTTACCAAACGAACCAAAGGAACAATCGCATTATTACTCGTAACAAGCATGATATTAAGCGTAGTCTACGCTTCAGATTATTTAAAAACCCACGAAAACAATGTATTTGCAAC
>DMWH01000026.1:2355-2883 GCA_003483345.1 Clostridiales bacterium
TTAAAACCCTCAAAAGCAAAAGACAAAGAAATTGCAACGGAAGATGAGCTTTACGATTTAATTAATTCAAATTTAATTTATTCCATTATGGCATACGAAATAAATGTTAATGGAGAAAGAATAGGGATTGTAAATTCCGAATATGAAGCAAAAAGTATAATTGAAGAAGTTAAGCATCATTTTTCCAAAGACTATGACAGCGAGTCTTTGCTGGAAGTTACTACGGTTGAAGACATAGAAATAAAGCAGGTAAAAGCAACTAATGCAGAAATTCAAGAAAAAGAAAAACTGGTAGATTACATAATTAAAGGAACCGACGAAGAGAAAAAATATACAGTAGAAAAAGGCGATTCATACTGGTCCATAGCCGAATATTTCGANNGGAGACGAATTGAATTTAATTGTACCAAAACCTTTTATAAATGTACAAGTAAAGCGAAAAGTTGTACAGGAAGAAAAAATGCCTTATGATACAGAATACGTAAAAGTTTCATACATGTACAATGATGAAGAAATTGTTACAAAAGC
>DMWH01000026.1:3050-3431 GCA_003483345.1 Clostridiales bacterium
TAGAGGCCAGGATATGGCAAAGGCAGCAGGTTCAGCAATAAAAGCTGCTGACGGAGGAACAGTATTATTTGCAGGCTGGTCGGGAAGCTACGGATACATGGTTGACATAGACCATGGAGGCGGTTTTACTACAAGATATGCACACTGCAGCGATATTTACGTATCTGCGGGAGAAAAGGTGTACCAAGGCAAAATAATAGCAGCCGTAGGCTCCACAGGAGTATCATCAGGACCTCATCTGCACTTTGAAGTAAGAAAATACGGCACGCTGGTTAATCCGGCTGCATATATAGGGGTACAATACAGAGAATAACATTTATAAACTCATAAATACAGACAAGCCGATGAAAAATCATCGGCTTTTATATTTAGTCTTACCTT
>DMWH01000208.1:0-213 GCA_003483345.1 Clostridiales bacterium
CGTCATTCAAGTTGTTAACTCCTTGTTTATAAAATAAAAAAGAGATTAAAAATCTCTCCAATTCTTGTAATCGTCTTTAATTGCTTTGTAAAATGGAAAATATTCTTGTTTTATTCTTTCAATAGTTCCATCATCAGTTACCCTTATTTCTACTATCCAACCGCCTATACTTGCTGCTATACCTTTACCCTTCATCCACGGTGTTTGTGCTTG
>DMWH01000208.1:321-3121 GCA_003483345.1 Clostridiales bacterium
TGGTTGCTCTTTTCTTTCGTCTGAAATATCAATCCATCTTATGTCGTCTACATAACTTGAGATTGGAGCATCTTTGTATTTAGCTTTTTTAAATTCCAATAGTTGGTTTTTGGAACTTTCGACTTCAAACAGAACTATCTTACCATCCTTAAAGCCAACAGCATCAGGTATTACCCCTGCACCAATAGGAACAATCTGCCATCCGTCTTTTTTCATATCATCACAAAATGGAATAATATCTTTTTTCAAATGCTTTATACCACTACTTGTTTTTGCTCTCGTTTTCTTAAAACCACCTCGTGTTTCGGATAGCTTTTCTCTTGTTTTTTTATTATCCATTGGGTTGCAATTTTTACATAATTTTAAGAAATATGGTATTGGTTCGCCGCAACAATCGCATGGCTTTGAAGATGTGAAAACATAATCATTGCTTGTTACATTTTTTATTTGTACCCATTGTTTTTTACCATTTCTTTCAACTAATATTGGGTGTTCTTCGGTTGCGGTAATAGTCTGGTCTGGTCTATTTTTTCTACCATAATTTAATTTATAAAAATCACCTGAATATTTTCTTTTAAATACTTCCGTTACTTTTTTGGTATTATTATTATGTGTAATAACATAATCGCCAACTTTTATATCGCTTATTCTTTTTCTCGTTCCGTCTGCCATTGTAATTAAAGTATAAGGTAAGAAACAAGCTGTCTGGAAAATATGAACGTTTCTATAAAAAAAGTATTCTGCCTTATGGTAATGACCTACTGCAAATATATTCGGTTTTTCTCCACCACTCATAGCTTCAACCATTTTCTGAATTTTATATGACAACGCGTAAGCTGTACCGTCAATAGGGTGTCTTAATTCTAAAGTGCAATTCGGTGTTAAATCTATTGTCGCACATGATTGTCCTAAATATTTCATATCTTCCCTTTGTGTTGCTATTGGATAGCCTATATCATAACCGCAACGCTTGATTATACTTGCATCATGATTCCCTGTAATGAAATGTGTTGTTATTCCTTCTCTTTTAGGATAAACTCTTATAATCTCTTTAACATGGTCGTCTGCACCTTGCTCGTAACATTCATATTGATGCCCCGGTCGCATTTGTTCCCCTTCGTCAATATCTCCTGTATGATATACTATTTCAATGCCTTCTTCCTTGCATATATCGTAAAATTTATGTAAATGAGTTAATTGAGTGTATTTAGAGTTAATTTGAGTATCGCCCATTAAACCAAAACGAATTATCTTGTCACCATTCCATTTATGTTCGATTCTGTTATCAGTAGGTACGATAATATTTGAGATTTTAACTTCGTTTCCTGCTTGTAAAACATTGTAACCTTGGCTTTTAATATCCTCGATAATGCTTTCGCAAGTTTTAACAGATATATTTAATTTTTCAGATAATTCCTTAATATCAATTCCTTTTTTAAGTGTTTCTATTAAATTCAAGTTATGCTTGTCTTTATTTTCAGGAATATTATTCACCTCTTTATTTTTCTTCTTCCACCGCTTTAATTGCCTTTTAAAGCTATCAAACGATAAATCATAATGTTTGCTGTAATAGTTGGTATAAATTTCTCTTGCGGTCATATTTTGATTAAGCTCGATACATTTCTTTTTAACCTCTATCGGTATTATATCCAAAGGAATCACCTACTTTAATTTTTACTATTTTAGTAATGCTATTTTCATCAGCGAAAAGTTGACTTTCCATTTGTCTTTTGTATATTTCAGCTTGTACGCATAATTTATCGCAATAATATTTGTCTGGACAATCTATACATGGATATTCCATTTAATTACCCTCCAACATTTGTATTTTTTTCGGAATTTATACGATTGTTTGAAAGTACCTCGATTAATTTATCGCTTTGTTTTTTTGACAACCGTGTACCATTTGTTTGTCTTATAAAAAGTTTTATTTTTTCTATATCGTCATTAGTTACTATGTAAGTATCACCGGGCTTTATCATTTAATCACCTATCCTTTCCCATGTGCTTTGCTATGGCAAGAACGGCACAATATAACAACATTTTTTAAATCTTCATTGTATCTTTCGCCGTATCTAACATTCTGACACGGTAGAGAGTGCTTGTTTCGGTTGCAATCCGTCTTTATGCTATTTGTAAACTATTTACTCGTTTAAGTCCTTCCATAAAACATTATCTCTACTGCGTATTTTGTAATTTTTAAACATATCTCTTAGTACTTTATTTATTCTGTTCCCTTTGCAATACAGCCATGGATTTATGTAAAACTGTCTATTTCTACTGTTTTTGCCTTTATATACAATATCTTTTTTATGCAACAGGTCTATCGTATGATATAATATACTTCTTGACATTCCTGTTATCTCTATCAAATCTTCTGTACCTAAATCTTCCGCTTTTCTACCTTTGCCTACTTGTAAAATATTACTGTCAAACGATATATAAGGGGCTATTGAAAATAAAAATGCTTTCTCATTTTGGGACAATTCTTTACTTATTAATTGCAATTCCTCTGTATTAGCTTTGTAAAATTCCCTAATATCCCAACTTTCACAAATTGCTTTAGCTTCATTTTCTTTTATCTCTTTAAATGCGTCTATACTGCTTTTGCGAACTATCTTGTCACCCTTATTTATATGATTAACTATTTCTCCGTCAGGATTAATAACTTTTAATGCTTTATCTTCTATCTTTTGTTCTTCATTAAAACCTACTAAGTTCATTTTTTAACCCCTTTCGATATATACTAAATCTCGGACATATTAACCCCTGATATATACTAAATCTCGGACATATGCTT
>DMWH01000252.1:0-2254 GCA_003483345.1 Clostridiales bacterium
AGGGAGCTTATGCATCAGGCGAAGAGCATATAAAGGGCTCCATAACGGTAGGAAAACTTGCAGACTTTATTCTGTTAGACAAAGACTTATACAATTTAGCAAGTGATGAAGAAATTCTAAATACAATGGTTATAGAAACTTATATTGACGGACAATCAGTTTATAAAAACAAGAACTTTTCTTGATTATAAGCAATGCGAATTCAAATTTAAACCTTTTGAAGCTTTCGAGCATACATCATTTTCCTATTGACATATTTGAAACATATTGTTATTATCAATATGAAAATAAATATAGCTCATATATATCTCATTATATGGTTGAGATGTTTCTACAAAATGACCTAATCATTTGGCTATGAGTGAAAGTGTATCTAGGGTTCCGAAGATTGCTTGCTGGACCGAGCGGTACAGATACTTTAAGTATTACACCGAAGGGATAAAAGCCCAGTCGGGTAGGTTTCACTTCCTACCTCGACAGGCTTTATTTATTTTTTGTTAATAAAATCATAAGATAAAATTATTAAATAATCAGGAGGAATAATACTTTGAAACAATTTTTTAAACTTGAGGAAAATAATACTAATGTAAAAACAGAAGTATTAGCAGGCATTACTACTTTTATGACAATGGCTTATATTTTAGTTGTTAATCCTATCATATTATCAGAAACCGGAATGGATTTCGGCGGTATATTTACTGCTACGGCCTTATCATCACTTGTTGCAACACTTATGATGGCCCTCTATGCCAACTATCCGTTTGCCTTAGCCCCCGGTATGGGACTTAATGCATTCTTTGCATTCACTGTTGTATTGGGACCGATGGGTAAATCATGGGAATTCGCTTTAACTGCTGTATTAATTGAGGGAATTATATTTATTTTACTATCCTTTATAAAAGCCAGAGAAGCAATATTTGAATCTATACCTTTAAATTTAAAGAATGCTGTTTCCGTTGGAATAGGTATATTTATATCTTTTATAGGTTTATCCGGTGCAGGAATAGTAAAAGCAGGCGACGGTACGCTTGTTGCTCTGGGAGAATTGACATCAGGTGCTCCGTTATTGGCTATTATAGGAATTATTATTACAGGATTATTGCTGATAAAAAACGTTAAGGGAGCATTGTTAATAGGAATAGTAATAACAACAATCATTGGAATTCCGATGGGAGTTACAATACTGCCGGAGAATTTCAGTACAATTGTAAGCATGCCTCCTTCACTTAAGGATGTCGCATTTAAATTTGTAGGATTTGACCAAATATTTACTTTTGAAATGTTGGTGGTAGTATTCACATTCCTCTTTGTAGACATTTTCGATACTGTCGGAACATTGGCAGGCGTTGCAACAAAGGCAAATATGCTGGATGAAGAAGGGAAATTGCCGAGAGTAGGAGCTGCCCTAATGTCTGATGCTGTTGGTACGGTTGTTGGTGCATGTTTAGGAACAAGTACTGTTACAACATATGTTGAAAGTGCTTCAGGCGTTGCTGAAGGCGGAAGAACAGGAATGACATCGCTTGTCACCGCAGCAATGTTTGGAGTTGCACTGTTTTTCGCTCCATTGTTCACATTGGTTCCATCAGCTGCAACTGCACCTGCATTGGTTATTGTAGGTTTGTTTATGATGAGCCCTATAACCAAAATAAATTTCAACGATTATACAGAAGCAATACCGGCTTTCTTAACAATTGTTATGATGCCTTTTGCATATAGTATTGCGGAAGGAATTGTATTCGGAATGGTATCATATGTTATTTTGAAAGCTATATCCGGCAAATTCAAAGATATATCTTTGGTTATGTGGATTTTGTCGGTACTATTTGTTTTAAGATTTATATTTATTTAAAGTTAAATATATGAACAGCTTGCCGTTGGAGATAAACGGCAGGTTTTTTAATTTTGTATATATTAAAAAAAATTTTAGAAAAAGTGTTGCATTTCATTATGCAGTATAATATAATAAAAGAAAATATACCCAACTAAATTAGTAGGAAATACGGCGAAAAAGGAAAGTAGCATATAAGGAATTTACAGAGAGAGCGTCTCAAGGCTGGAAGGATGCTTATTGGAAGTATATGTGAAGTGCCCTTTGGAGTACAGCACCGAATTAAGTAGGCTGCTGCGGAACCATCCGTTATAGTGGAGTAGCATGATAGTGCTATATAAGGGGGCTATAGAGCCAATTAGAGTGGAACCGCGGATTTCAATCCGTCTCTTTGCAGAGGCGGATTTTTTGTATGTCCTAACC
>DMWH01000252.1:2337-2524 GCA_003483345.1 Clostridiales bacterium
TACCGGGAGAAAATATTTATTTAAAAATGGAAAAATTCAATCCCGGCGGCAGTGTTAAGGACAGAGCCGCATTAGGGATGATTGAAGATGCTGAAGCAAAGGGATATTTAAATAAAAACAGCATCATTGTGGAGCCTACCAGCGGAAATACAGGTATTGCACTGGCTCTAATAGGAAGATTGAAAGG
>DMWH01000166.1:0-1998 GCA_003483345.1 Clostridiales bacterium
AATATCCATAGGCTTAAGTTTTCTTATTATCCATCTTTGCACATTGAAAAGCTGCGGAATACCTTACATGACACCATTTACAAGCTTTGTTGAAAATAAAAGGGACTTAAAGGATACGATTGTAAGACCAAGAATAAGCAAAATGGTCAGAAAACCGGATTATCTGCATATGGAGAAAAAAGTGAGGAAAAATGTTTAATCAAGATATTACACCTTATCAGAATTTATCAATATTAGTATTGGTATCATTTGTATTGCAGTCTATGTTAATGCCTGTAATACTTACGGGAGTTGACGGTCCTGAAGGATGGATTTCAATATTAATTGCGGCGTTTATACTTTATTTTTCAATAAAGACAATTAATAAAGCAATGAAAAAATATGATGAAGATACGATTATAAGTGTTTCGGATAAACTTTTTTCTAAATTTATTTCTAAAATTATCGGACTCTATTACATATCGATGTTTATAACGGTCAATAGTCTGATAATAAAGGATTTTGCCGAGCAGATTAAATTGATGATGTTGTTTAGAACTCCTATAAGCACTATTATTATAACAATTTTATTGACTGCTTCTTATGCAACGAAAAAAGGTATACAAACTATTGCCAATATAACAAATATTGCTCTTTTAACATCGCTTATACCATATTTGCTGATAATAGTTTTTTCAACATATTATGCAGACTATACAAATATTTTCCCGGTATATCCTGCGGATGCTGAAGGAATTATTAAATCAGTACCAAATGCCATGTTGAGTTTTCTCGGATTCTCTGTACTTTTGTTTTCTAACAGCAGGGTAGATACCAAGGAAAAAAACATGAGAATAAATAAGAGGTATCTTGTAATAAGTGCCTTCTTGTACATTTTTAGCTATATATTGATTATTGTAAAGTTTGGAACAAAGGAAGCTGCCAACCTTGTTTGGCCTTTTGTTTCTATTATGAAATTTGTAAATATTCCGGGCTTCTTCTTTGAAAGTACGGAAATTGTGGGTTTATGCCTACAAATAATTGTTATTTTTACAAGCATATGCATACTTGCATTTTTTACAAATCTTGCTATGCAGGAAACATTTAAAACAAATGAAAATGGTTATTTCATATTCATTCAGATACCTATTTTGTACTTAATGGCTGCAGGACTGCCGGGAATGTACATGATGTTTCCGTATATTCAAGTACCTATATACATAATAAGCGGTATGAATCTTTTTATACCGATGCTGGTGGCATATGCAGGCAACAGAAAAAAGACATAGTTAGGAATAATCGTGTCATTATTAATGCAGTGAAGAATCTCATGACAACGGGAAAATTTTTTAACAGTATATCGTTTATATAAGAGGTCTATATGAAAAAACTAATACTGAGTTTACTGATAATATCAACTGTTTTTCTGTTCGGATGCTGGGACAGTGTTGAAATCAATAAGAGAGAATATCTTTTTGCAGTGGGTATTGATAAAGAGGATGATAGTTTAAAATTTATTTCGGAAATACCAAAAATAAATGAAGGAAGCGAAGAAGAGAGGCTGGTTTATACAAATGAAGGCAAAAGCTTTTCAGATTTTTACCATCTAAACTACCTTCATTCGGATAAAGTAATTTCCGACAGACTTATGCAGGTAATAGTACTGGGGGAAGAGCTGGCAAGAGATTCAGATGCATTAAAAGAAATTTTTGATGAAATCCAACGCTCTCCCCAAATGAACCGCAGAGTAAAAATTTGTATAGCAAAGGGGAAGGCTGAAGACATAATCAATACTGAAATACCAAGCAATCCCATTGTTGGAAGATATCTGAGCGATATGCTTGTTAAATTAAAAAGAGAAAGTTATCAAGATATATTTACTTTTGATGAGGCTATTCTCCATCTTGGGCAGAAAGGTAATGCAATGATACCTGTAGTAGAAATAAACGAAAAAAGTTTGAAAATAGAAAGAGCAGCCATAGTTAAGGAATATGAGTTAATCGGTTTTTTGGAACCGGA
>DMWH01000166.1:2015-3115 GCA_003483345.1 Clostridiales bacterium
TTGGGTGCTGTTGATGTAAGTATGACAGACAATATAAAATTACAAGGTGAAAAGCTTCAAGTAGATTATTATATTACTCTTTACTGTTACATTGATTCTTTCACAATCGGCAACAACAACCTTGAAGACAGGAATTTTCTGAATAGGGTGAAAGATGAATCCATTAAGAAAATTTCCGAAACTTCAACAAATGCTGTGGATAAGCTCAAAAATACATACAATGCGGATTTACTGCAGATTAAGGATAAACTTTATAAGTATCACAAAAGGGATTATGAAAAAATAATGGATAAATATGATGAAGTTTTTGCAAAGGCAGATATAAACGTCTATTACAAAATGGAAATAAAAAGTGTTGGATTAGTTAAATAGGAGGTACTATGAAATATTCAAAGAAAGTTTTTNNTTTCAGCTGTATTCGTTGTTTTGGCAATTGCAATCGCATATTCGGCACAAGTTTATGCAGGCTTGTCCGAAATAAACGGTAAGGTTATACGGCTGCATGTTTTGGCAAATTCGGACAGCTTTGAAGACCAAGAGCTGAAATATAAAGTGAGAAACAAAATAATTACCACATTCAATAAGGAATTTGAAGACATAAACTATAAGTCTGAAAGTTCAAATATCATTGTTGAAAAGCTTAATCAAATAAGGTGTGAAGCAGAAGAAATCGTAAGAGAAGAAGGTTATGATTATGATGTAAATGTATATTACGGCAATTATAAATTTCCTCGCAAAGCTTACGAAGAAATAGTCTTGCCGGAGGGGTATTATGATGCAGTAAGGATTGAAATAGGAAAGGCTGAAGGCAGCAATTGGTGGTGTGTTATGTTTCCGCCCCTGTGCTTTGTAGATTTCGGGAGAAATCAAGATGACCCTATATTGGATTTTGAAACTGAAGAAAAGCTGCAACAAGTGCTTACCGAAGAAGAAATCGAAGTTATTAAAACTAAAAGAGGAATTGAAAATATAAAATTAAAATCAAAAATATTTGAATTTATTGAAAAAGGCAAAGTAGATAAAACCCCAAACACTTATGCAGCTTCCTTATCAAATTAAACCGGGACATTGGGGACGTACCTTGTTGTCCCATTCCAAAG
>DMWH01000038.1:0-7881 GCA_003483345.1 Clostridiales bacterium
TGTTTTTAATCATTTTTTAATTTAATATTAATCGATTTTGAACTATTAATGTGTATTATGTATAACAAGTACGGGGATATTCCGGTGTCCCTTTAATAACAATAGTGATGATTAAATTAAAATAGATAATTATGGAGGGCAATAGATGGATATATTAATTGGCATATTTATATTTATAGTATTTATTGTTGCAGCGTTAAAAGTAGGTGTTGTATTACTTAAGGTTATATTTACATTTTTAGGTGCAATAATCGGATTTGTCGTGATTCTTGCATTAATTCCTTTAGGAATAGGACTTTTGCTGATTCCCGCAATAATAATCGGGATAATAGTTGCAATAGTCAAATGCATTAAATTTATTTTCTAGTTGACAAAAATTAGTTATTTATGTATAGTTTTAAATATGATATACATAATAAAGAAAAGCGATGATAAGAAGAGTAGTTTTAACAATCATGATATAGAGAACCGGGTAAGGTGGAAGCCGGAGATTGATTTTAAAATGAACATGGCCTTGGAGCTTTGTGCCTGAGCGATAGTTAGGGTACGACGTAAGTATACGTTATAATACAGGGTTTTATTGAACCTGTTGAGGCACATATTGTGAAATATGTGTAAAAAAGAGTGGTAACGCGTTATTCGCCTCTTAGCTTATGCTAAGAGGCGTTAATNNTAGGAGGAAAATATGGATAAAGGCAAATTTTATTTAACAACTGCAATTGCATATACATCAGGCAAACCTCATATCGGAAATACATATGAAATAGTTCTTGCCGACAGTATTGTAAGATTCAAGAAATTAAACGGATATGATGTATATTTTCAAACGGGAACAGATGAGCACGGACAAAAAATTCAGCAAAAAGCTGAGGAAGCAGGCAAATCTCCACAGGAATTTGTTGATGAAGTA
Source organism: Clostridiales bacterium (assembly GCA_003483345.1). Classification (GTDB taxonomy): domain Bacteria; phylum Bacillota; class Clostridia; order Tissierellales; family Sedimentibacteraceae; genus Sedimentibacter. The sequence continues at coordinate 911 of DMWH01000038.1, forward strand.
GCAGCTGAAATTAAAAGAATATGGGATTTAATGAATACTACTTATGATAAATTCGTAAGAACCACAGACCCTGAGCATGTTAAAATTGTTCAAAAAATATTTAAGAAACTGTACGACCAGGGAGATATTTACAAAGGTTATTACGAAGGATGGTACTGTACTCCCGATGAAGCTTTCTTTACGGATGCTCAATTAGTTGACGGCAAATGCCCTGACTGCGGAAGAGAAGTTCATATGGCGAGGGAAGAAGCATATTTCTTTAAAATGAGCAATTATGCCGATAGATTGATGAAGCATATTGAAGAGAATCCTAAATTCATCCAGCCTGAATCAAGGAAAAATGAAATGGTAAATAATTTTATTAAACCGGGACTTCAGGATTTGTGCGTATCAAGAACATCTTTTAATTGGGGAATTCCGGTAACATTTGATGAAGGTCACGTTGTATATGTATGGATTGATGCATTAAGCAACTATATTACATTTTTGGGATATGACCCTGACGGCTGTCATGGAGAGCTTTTTAACAAGTACTGGCCGGCAGATGTACATTTGATTGGAAAGGATATTTTAAGATTCCACACTATTTATTGGCCTATACTTTTGATGGCATTAGATGTAGAACTTCCAAAGCAGGTTTTTGGTCACCCGTGGCTCTTAGTCGGTGAAGGCAAGATGAGCAAATCAAAAGGAAATGTAATTTATGCAGACGACTTGGTGGAATTATTCGGGGTGGATGCAATAAGGTACTTTGTTCTTCACGAAATGCCCTTTGCAAGTGACGGTACCTTGACTTATGAATTGGTAATAGAAAGAATCAATTCTGACTTGGCTAACATATTAGGTAATTTAGTAAACAGAACAATATCGATGACCAATAAATATTTCGGAGGGGAAGTTCAAGCTCCAAGGGCATCTGAGCCGATAGATGATGAACTAATTAATCTGGCCCTTCAAACACCTTTGAAGGTTGAAAAGAAGATGGATGAATTAAAAGTATCGGATTCCATAGATGAAATATTTACACTGCTTCGAAGAAGCAACAAATATATCGATGAAACACAGCCTTGGATTCTGGGAAGAGATGAAAACAAAAAGGAAAGATTAGGAACAGTTTTGTATAACCTTTTAGAATCCATAAGAATTGCTGCAGCGCTTTTGGAGCCGTTCCTGCCGGAAACAGCCGAGAAAATGTTGAAACAGCTCAACACCGACAAAAGAGATTGGGAATCACTTTTACAGTTTAACGGTATGGTACCCGGACAAAAAGTTGGTACACCTGAAATTTTATTTGCTCGAATAGATGCTGCAAAGAAAATTGAAGAGATTAATAAATTTAATGAGACTAAGTATTCAAAAGAAACGGCAAAGCAGGAAGAAACAAAACCGGAAGCAAAAGAAGATATTAGCTATGCAACAATAGAAGATTTTGAAAAGTTGGATATGAGAGTTGCAGAAGTTATAAAGGTTGAAAAGCACCCAGATGCTGACAGACTCTTGGTATTTCAATTGAAAATAGGCGAAGAAACCAGACAGGTGGTATCAGGAATTGCTAAATGGTATAAGCCTGAAGACTTGGTCGGCAAAAAAGTTGTAATGATTTATAATTTAGAACCTGTATCACTGAGAGGCGTTGAATCTAAAGGTATGATTTTATCGGCAGAAAAGGGTAAGATGCTTTCCGTTGTATCTACTTTGGAGGATATGCCAAGCGGAGCAACAATATCATAATATACCTTTATGACCTAACCCAAAAAATTAAAGGATTTGAAAAGTAAGGCACCTTACTCTCAAATCCTTTTTTGAATGGGGACAAGTATGGGGACTTAGGGACATTCCTCTTACTCCAAAGACTTACCCTAGAGAGAGGTGTGGCCCTCTTCCTTTATTGTTCTTTCTTCCAAAGCCCATGGAGATTGCAGAATTCATAAGCTGCAACAACCTCATCTCCCTCAACCAAAGCAAATTCAGCTATCGGCTTATCTCCGGGACACAAACATACTTTCTGGGCACCTTCCTTAGTTACAAGGTAAATAAATTGAATATAGTGCTCTTCAACCATCGGGTGAAGAACGCTTCCAACTTGAACAGTTACCTTGTTTCCTTCAACCTTAACTTCAGGTATATGCTTTTCATAAGCAGCTTCCTCAGTATTTGCAACAAGTTCCTTCATTGGGGCTCCGCAGCAAACTAATTCCCCTCCGCCTTCCAATACTAATCCTACTAAATTACCGCAAGTTTCACAAATAAAGAATTTTCCTTTATTACACATATAATACCTCCTAAGTTTTGTTCTTTAACATTAAGTATATACCCTTCTAAATATATTTAAAACAAAATTAGCTTATTTTTTTAATTAATTATTGATACCGATTTATGATACATCTCTCATCAAATATTGATTAATAAGAGTAATATTATTTTTGCAAACGATAATAAATGTTTATTATTCTAAATAATTATGATATAATTACCTAAATTTAATGGAGGACATAATGAGAGAGAAGGAAGTAAAAGTTTTAAATATTGACAAAGAAGCAATAGAAAAAAAGCTTGTTGATATGGGAGCTGTTCTTGTAAAGGACGAAAATCAGATTAACTATAGATTTGATACGAATGATTATTTTTTAAAGAAAACTTACAACGGCTATTTGAGAATAAGAATAATAAAGGATAATTTATCGGGAGAAACCAAAAGCACCATGACATTTAAGAGGAGCATAAAAAGAGACTCCTTAAGAGTTAATGAGGAAATCAACACGGATATTTCTGACTGGAAAAGTACTGCTAAGATAATCGAGCTATTGGGATATGAGCAAAAAAGACCCGGCTATAAACACAGAAGATCTTATATGTATGAAAATATATTGTTTGAAATTGATACATGGGATGAGCAAACCTATACTAAACCTTATCTTGAAATTGAAGTGACTTCCGATGAAGAATTGGAAAAAGCAATAGTTTTGTTAAATCTTGACAGAAGTCAGATTACAACAAAACCCATAGATGAGCTGAGGAAAGATTAACTATAGATAATATAGGAGGAGAAATTATGGTATTAGTTGTTGATATCGGAAACACAAATATAGTAATCGGAGTTTACGACGGTAATGAACTTGTGGGAAACTGGAGATTGGTTACCAGAGATGAAAAAACATCCGATGAATATGGAATTTCTATATTAAGTTTATTGAGCTACAATGATATTAACCATAAAAATATTAACAGTGCAATCGTATCCTCGGTTGTACCTAACGTAATGCATTCTTTTGAAAATGCCTTAAAAAAGTTTTTTCATATTGACCCCATTATTGTAGGTCCCGGGGTGAAAACGGGAATTACAATAATAACCGATAATCCTCGAGAGGTAGGAGCAGGCAGGATTGTGAATATCGTAGCAGCTCATGAGTTATACGGCAACGGTGATACCATAATGGCTATAGACTTTGGAACAGCAACAACTTATGATATTGTAAATGAAAAGGGAGAATTTAGATATGGCATTACATCTCCCGGAATCCAGATTTCTGCAGATGCTTTGTGGCAAAGAACTGCACAGCTTCCAAAAATTGAAATTAAAAAACCTGATTCAATTCTTGGCAAAAATACGGTAATGAGTATGCAGGCAGGATTAATCTACGGGTATATAGGACAGGTAGAATATATTATTAAAAAAGTAAAAGAAGAATTGCATGATGAAAATATTAAAGTTGTAGCAACAGGAGGACTTGGCAGGTTAATATATGATGGAACCTCAGAAATTGATATCTTTGACCCTCATCTGGTGTTTAAAGGATTAAAAATAATTCACGATAAAAATTATAAAAAATAATATATTGATAAAGATTTGTAATAGTTTACAGATCTTTTTTTATGTAAACCTTTTTAGGGAACGGCTCTTTTGAAAAATTTGTGGTGGTTTACAGATATTTTTTTATGTAAACCAAAACGTCTTATCATCTTTGTGATAGTTTACAGAATTTTTTTTATGTAAACCCCATTATACCCTTGCAAATACAATATTAGGATAAATAAAAAAAATTAATAAAAAAAGCTTTTAAAATTTTAAAATTGTGTTATAATAATAGAACAAATGTTCGAAAATCATGAAGCATAGGGTGCCTGGCACCCGGTAAGCAGGAGGTGAAATATTGGGGCATATAGTGATGCATATTGATGTAAATTCAGCATTTTTAAGCTGGACGGCTGCATATGAAAAACAAATGGGAATAGAAAGAGATGTACGGACAGTGCCGTCTGTCATAGGAGGAAACGAACAAAGCCGGCATGGAATTGTTCTTGCCAAATCAAGTCCTGCCAAAAAATTCAAGATACAGACGGGAATGTCCCTCATGGAAGCAAGACAAATGTGTCCTAATTTACTTGTTATACCTCCCAATTACAGCGTTTATGTAAGAGCAAGCAAAGCTCTCAGGGAATATTTGAAAAAATATACTCCCGATGTAGAAGTTTTCAGCATTGATGAATGTTTTTTAAGATTTACCGACATCAATAGAGAGCAGGCTGTTAAACTTGCCCATAAAATAAAAGACGGCGTTCGGGAAAAATTCGGTTATACCGTAAATGTAGGAATTTCTGAAAATAAGCTTCTTGCAAAACAAGCAGGAGATTTAGAAAAGCCCGACAAGTGTCATACCATGTTTATTGAGGAAATAAAGGAAAAATTATGGCCTTTGCCAGTTGAAGAGCTATTTATGGTTGGTAGAAGAACAAAGCCAAAATTAAACAGATGGGGTATTTATACAATAGGAGAGCTTGCCAATGCAGATTATAAATTAATATCAACAATGCTTAAATCTCACGGCAGACTAATTTACAATTATGCCTGGGGAAGGGATATTTCAATTTTTAAAGAAAGGGCCCCGATTAAAAGTGTAGGAAACAGCAGTACCCTTAGATTTGATGTTACAGACAGGGAAACTGCTCATGTTGTATTGCTGAGTTTGACTGAAATGACCGCTTGGAGATTAAGAGAAGCAAATATGAATTGCAGGGTTGTAAGCATAAGTATTAAAGACAAGGATTTCGGTTTTAAGATTAAGCAAAGAAAGCTTATGTATTTTACAGACTGTACAAGGGATATTTATATGAATGCATGCAGTTTATTTGATGAATTATGGGATAAAAAGCCGATAAGGGCATTGGGGGTTCATGTATCGGACTTGGAGTTTTCAGAGGTTAAACAAATTAATTTTTTTCAGGATAAATTAAGTTTGAAAAATGAAATTTTAGATAAGGCTGTAGATAAAATACGAGCTAAGTATGGCGATAATTCCGTTATCAGGGGGGTTTTTGCCAACAGTGATTTAAAACCTATCTTAGGGGGGTATCCGGATGATGAATATCCGGGTATGAGCAGTATTTTATAGAGGTGGTACTATGAAAATTTTAAATGAGCCCATAAAAGTAATGGCTGTTTTTAATACAAACGGAAAAATAGAGCCTGTAAAATTCAGGCTTGATGATAAGGTTGTGAGGATTGAAAAAATAATTAAAACTTATGAAGAAAATATTGTCGGGAACACAAGAATTGTATTTGTATGTCTCCATAAGGGGAAGGATATTTTTGAGCTTAAATATGAGGTAGCCAGCAAGACATGGTATCTTTTTAAAAAGTAATTCTTCCTGCCGGCAGGGGCTATTCCAAAATAGGAAGGTGTGTCCCCCTTCCTTTGTTTCCCCATTAAGAATTTTGTAAGATTTGAAATGTTGTAATATTATGGNNGATTTGGACCTATTGGCTGTTGAAGCTAAGACTAATACAGATTTAATGAATAACCTAATAATTCAATATGAAAATTTCATACTTAAATGTGCCTCATCTACTACCCGAAGCTATATTTCAAAAAGTGATGATGAGTGGTCAATAGCCTTATCTGCTTTTACTGAAGCAATTAAAAATTATTCTGCCGATAAGGGCAGTTTTTTAAACTTTGCAGAATTGGTAATAAGAAGGAGAATGATTGATTTCTTGCGCAGCAAGTCAAGATATGCTCCGGAAGTTTTAGTAAATCCTTCATTGTTTAATACTGATTCTCAAGATGAAGAAGAATACTCCTTGCAGTCCGAAATTGCAAAAAAGGTTTCCATTGTTGAAAATAATTCAATTAAGATGGAAATTGCCCTCATCAATGAAATTTTTTCCGATTATGGATTTTCATTTATGGATTTGACCGAATGCTCGCCAAAATCTCACAAAACAAAGAAGTCCTGCGCTAAGGTAGTTGCTTATTTAATAAAAAATCCAATATTGACAAGAGAAATAAAAATTAAGAAGCAATTGCCATTAAATATAATAGAAAAATACACAAATGTACCCCGTAAATTGTTGGAACGCCATCGAAAATATATTATAGCAGCATTAGAAATCATGTCGGGGGATTTTCCGAATTTAGCAGGTTATATGGAATATATTCGTCAGGAGTTGAAAAATGAAAGCAATAATAGTTGAAATTAAAGGAAGACATGCAGCAGTATTGACTGATGACGGTGTTGTTTCTAAAATTAAAAACAGAAACTATTGCATAGGTCAAGAAATAGTAATAAAAAATAACAGAAATAAATTAATCAGAATGACGGCTGCGGCAGCTGCTGCAATCATGTTATTTGTTACACCTGCATGGGCATACTTGACTCCTTATTCCTATGTAAGCATAGATGTAAATCCATCTTTTGAATTTTTGATAAACAGATTCGACAGGGTTCTGACTGTGAGGGGTTTTAATGATGATGGAAGAGAATTGTCAAAAGATATAAATATTGACGGTTTGAAAAATAAAGAAGTTCAAAACGCGGTAAAAAGTGTATTAAATGAATTAAAAAATAAGGGATATATTATAGAAGGCCAAGAAGGCGGCGTAATAATTGCCACATCAAGCAAGTCAGAAGCAAAAAAAGATGTGTTGTTTGAAAAACTTCGAACTGCCGTTAATGAGGAAGAAGCACCGGAA
>DMWH01000038.1:7920-11010 GCA_003483345.1 Clostridiales bacterium
AGCACAGCAAACAGAAACAATTGAAAAAACTGAAGAACTTACTGATGATAAATCAGAAAAACCCGGCAATCGAGAAAGACCTGAAAGGCGGGACAAATCAGAAAGCAAAGAAGATACGGAAAGACGAGAGGAGCCGGAAGGGCGAGAAAAATCTGAAAGACGAGAAGAGTCGGAAAGAAGTGAAAAATCCGAAAAGCCAAATAAGTATGAAAAACCAAATGAAAAGGATAGAAAAAAGAATGTTATTGAAGTAATAGAGGTATCCAAAAAAGAGGTTGATGAAGCAAAGAAATTGAAGGTTACACCGGGTAAACTTACTTTGATAAAGAAACTTCAGGAAGCAGCAAATGAGGTACATCGAGGACATGAAATAGATCAGGATGAATGGCGTCATGAATCAGTCCAGAAGATAAATGCTAAGATAAGAGAATACAGGGAAGAATTAAGACAAAAGCAAAAAGAAACAGAAAATAAAAATCACAATAAAAAAGACACATCATATAAATCGTACAAAAACGAAAATAAGGATGATGAAGACAGTCATAACAGCATTGACCCAAAAGAAAGATGGAAACATTAATTTGACAAAAATACTATATTATAGTAATTTATACCTGTGGGAATACTCCCACAGGTATTTGCATATGACAAGAATGCTAAATTTCTGCGGCGCAAGAAGTAAACAATTGGTTCATATTGATTATGTATGAATTAAATTTAGAAGAATATAATTATATAATGCATATAATTTATTTAAGGCTAATTAGAGAGCTTATTATAGTTGGAGAATTGCGATGACTGATTTCATTATTAAAAAATTTATTAAAGACTATGAAAATGTTAATGAGCAAAGGGTAAGAGAATCCTACGGCATAACGGCAAGCATTACGGGTATTATTTTAAATACTCTTTTAAGTATAGGGAAAATACTGACAGGTATAATATTTAACAGTATTTCTGTTACTGCTGACGGAGTCAATAATTTATCCGACGGTGCATCTTCTGTAATTACCCTTATAGGTTTTAAAATTTCAAGCAAACCTGCCGACAAGGACCATCCTTTCGGNNCCTGACAGGGCTCATATTAGGAATCGCCGTGATTTTAGTCGGTGTAGAGCTTATTAAATCATCCTTTGATAAAATCATGAACCCGACAAAAACCATATTTTCCATTGAGATGATAGTCGTACTTATTGTTTCTGTTTTAATAAAGTTATGGATTAGTTTATTCTATAAAAAACTTGGCGATAAAATTTCATCAGCAACCCTCAAGGCTTCTTCCACGGATTCGAGAAATGATGTAATTTCAACAATAGTTGTAATTTTATCCTTATTGGTATCCAAAGCAACAGGCTATGAAGTTGATGGTTATGTGGGAATAATAGTGGCTTTATTCATATTATATTCGGGTTATGACATATTAAGAGATATATTGAATCCGCTTCTTGGAGAAATGCCTGATAAAGAATTAATTGAATCAATTGAGAATAAGATTTTGTCCTATGATGGAATAGTAAATATTCATGACCTTGTAGTCCACAATTACGGACCTAACAGATACTTTGCATCAGTTCATGCAGAGGTTGATGCGAAGGAAGATATAATGAAATCTCATGATTTAATCGATAACATTGAAAGGGATTTTGCAAGAGAATTTGATATCAGCCTGGTAATTCATTTAGACCCCGTTATTACGGATGATGAGGAAATAAATGGATTGAGAAGCATGACGGATAAAATAGTAAAATCCATTGATGAAAGACTTACCATGCATGATTTTAGAGTAGTGAAGGGAGAAACCCATACCAATTTAATATTTGATGTGGTTGTACCGGTGGACTATGATATAAAATCATCAAAACTAGTGAGTATGATAGAAAAGGAAATACAAAATAAAGATGAAACATATTTCGCCGTTGTCACAGTTGACAAAAATTATGTTTCAACATATATGAATGATTTAAAATAATGACAAGGGGACGGGGGTATTGTCATCTCAACGATGACAATACCCCCGTCCCCTTGTCATTTATCTATCTTTTATTGCTGCATCCCAAAACATTTCTCATTTTGTGAGCAACCATATCTTTAATCGCTGTTCTTCCGGGTCCTAAATATTTTCTCGGGTCGAATTCAGAAGGATGTTCAACAAAAAATTGTCTGATACATGCGGTAAGAGCAAGTCTTAAATCTGTATCTATATTTATTTTGCATACCCCTAATTGAGCGGCACGTCTTAGCATTTCTTCAGGCACCCCTGCAGCTCCCGGGATTTGACCTCCGTATTTATTGCATAAATCCACAAACTCCTTTGGTACCGAGGATGAACCATGCAGTACTAAGGGGAAACCCGGGAGAAGGTTTGTTATAGTTTCTAGTCTTTCAAAGTCCAAAGTCGGGTCGCCCTTGAATTTATAAGCACCATGGCTTGTTCCGATAGCAATTGCCAATGAGTCTACTCCAGTTTCTTCCACGAATTCCACAGCTTCATCAGGGTCTGTGTATGTAGCATCTTTGGTTCTTACTTTAACTGCATCCTCTACCCCTGCCAATTTACCCAGCTCAGCTTCTACTACAACCCCTTTGGAGTGAGCATATTCAACCACTCTTTTCGTAAGAGCTATATTTTCTTCAAAAGGATATTTAGAGCCGTCAATCATAACTGAGGTGAAACCATCATCAACACATTGCTTACAAATTTCAAAATCTTCACCATGGTCTAAGTGGAGACAAATATCTAATCCTGTGTCTTCAATTGCTGCTTCCACAAGCTTTCTTAAATAAATAGGATTTGCATATTTCCTTGCGCCCGCCGAAACTTGAAGAATAAGAGGTGCATTTTCCTGTTTTGCTGCTTCCACTATTCCTTGTATGATTTCCATGTTGTTTACATTGAAGGCACCTACAGCATATTTGCCCTCATATGCTTTCTTAAACATTTCTTGTGATGTTACAAGAGCCATTTTAAACCCTCCTATGTATTATACTGGTAAATTCATTATACAACGTATCGGCATAAAAAACATCTATTATTTAAAATATATTTTATGACAACGCCCCGTCCCCTTGTCATATGACAATACCCCCGTC
>DMWH01000194.1:0-737 GCA_003483345.1 Clostridiales bacterium
TGTGTTAATATGTAGAAAATGAGGGAAATATGAAAAAGATTACCAAAATCGAATACCAGAAGAAAAATAAAGAAAGATTCAATATATATATAGATGATGAATATGGGTTTGCTGTTGATATAAGCATATTGATTAAATATTCGCTCAAAAAAGGTATGGAATTAGATGATGCTCTCATTGATGAAATATTGTTATCAGAAGAAGAAATAAGTGTATATAATTACGGAATTTCTGTGCTTTCAAGATATTTTAAAAGCGAATATGAATTAAGGCTTAAAATGAAAAATAAAGGCTTTAACCCTCAGTTAATCGACAATGCCATCAGCATACTTAAAGAGCATAAATACTTAGATGATGAAAGATATTGTGAAATGTTCATAAACGATAAAATCAACATTTCCAAACATGGTGTGCGTAAAATTAAGGAAGCTTTATATTACAAGGGCATTGACAAAGAAATAATAGAAGAAAAGATAAAGTGTATTTCAGCAGAGAGCGAAGAAGAAAGAGCTTTATTATTGGGTGAGAAAAAACTTTTGAATATAAAAGAAAACGATAACCGCAAAAAAATGTCAAAGTTGTCGAATTATTTGTTAGGAAAGGGCTTTGAATATGAAACGGTAAATAAGACACTAAGAAAGCTATTAAATGCAGACAATGATTTTTACTAAAGGGGGCTATACTTATGAAGGAATTTGCTGATTATATATCCGATGCATTTGTTCATTGCAGGATGA
>DMWH01000194.1:845-2396 GCA_003483345.1 Clostridiales bacterium
GTAATTGAACAATACGTCAATGCCTTTGATAAGTTCGTAAAATTCAATATATTTGGATTTAAAGATGATACTTTTTATATGACAATTCAGGATTTAACTCATAAAAGAGAAATCAGGAGATTAATACTTGAAAAAGACAGACAAATCGAACATTTGGAAAATGAAATTAAATCAAGAGCAAGCATTGAGCCCCTTACCAATATATATAACTTTCAATTTATTACCGACTGTATGAAACACAGTATACAAAGCTATAAGGAAGAAGGAACGGCATTTTGCGTATTCTTGATAGATATTGACGACTTTAAAGAGTTTAATCGTAAATACGGCATTGAAACAGGAGATATGGTTTTACAAGATGTAGCCCGCATACTCACTTTGGCTGCAAGAAAAATAGATGTGGTGGGCAGGTATGGAAATGATAAATTTATTATGATATTGAACAATGTAGAACTTGATATTGCAAAAATAATTGTTGAAAAAGTAAAAATGGAAATCGGCAGATATGATTTGAATATAAGCAATAATACTATTCATGCAAGCGGAGCTGTTGTGGAATACAGGGGCGAAACATTGGAAGAATTTGTTGAAAAAGCTGAAGAATTACTTAAAAAAGCACAAGCTATGGGAAAGGGAAAAATATTGTCATAAGGGAGCATTGCGCTCCCTTTATTACTGTGAAAAAATGCGTCTCATATCTAGAACTCCTGCTCCTTGCTCATATGAAGATGCTTTTATTTTTGAGCATGAATTAAGGAGTATTCTCTTAATGTCGAAATGGGTGTAATTGGGATTTTTGTTTAAAAGTAAAGCGGCAGCTCCGGATACCATTGGGGCGGACATTGATGTACCGCTCAATGCGGTGTAGCCGCTTAAGTTTTTATTGGATAAAGATATTATATCAACTCCGGGAGCTATTAAATCCGGTTTGCGGACTCTGTCCAATGTAGGGCCTCTGCTTGAAAATTCAGCAATTGTCTCATTTTCAAAATGAGACGTGCCCCTGTCATTTAATGAGCCTACGGAAATTACATACCTGCTGGTTGCAGGAGATAATATTGTATTGTGCATAGGCCCGCTGTTGCCAACGGCAGCAACCACTATGAGATTTTCTTCAATTGCTTTGTTTGCCGCCTTTACCAATGGATCTCTCCTTTCCTTATACTGAGCGATTGCGCCGAGAGAAAAATTGATTATTTTAGTTTTATAAACCTCCTTGGTTTCAATAATCCATTGAACTGTAGATAGAATATCCGATGTATTTCCGTTTCCGTTTTCATCAAGAACCTTGATTGATAGTATATTGGCTTCCGGGGCTATTCCTCTATATTTGCCCTTGGAAGAATAACCGCTTCCTGCAAGTATTCCTGCGCAATGTGTTCCATGACCGTTATCATCGTAATACTTGGAGCGATTGTTTACAAAATCCTTAAAGCCTACTATCCTGTTTTCGGGATATAACAAATCAGCGTGAGGGGCGACACCTGTATCAATTATTGCAACAGTTACATCTTTTCCCGTATATTTAGTATTTAGGGAATAGTCAGCTCC
>DMWH01000194.1:2445-2701 GCA_003483345.1 Clostridiales bacterium
GCACAACCGTTGATAATGGGCAGATTGTGCCTTAATCTGTTTGATAGCGAACTGATTTGCCCCTCCTTTACTTTTTTGCCGGATTTATAACTTATGATAACAGGTATAATATTATTGCTGCTTGAAGAAAGGCGTCCTTTTATAACCGGACACACTTTATTTAAATCTATATAATTTCTCATAAAATTCACCTACCTAAATTAATTTATGCTTTTAAATAAAGATGGTGTTCATTTTTGAAAAACATGTTATAATA
>DMWH01000194.1:2746-3213 GCA_003483345.1 Clostridiales bacterium
GATGATGAAAGACCTATAGCCGAAATAATTAAATACAATCTTCAAAAAGAAGGCTTTGAAGTGCAGACAGCCTATGACGGGGATGAAGCTATAAAGGCAGTGCACAGTTTCCAGCCTGAATTAATTATACTTGACATTATGCTGCCTAAGAAAAGCGGATTTGATGTTTTAAAAGAAATACGCATGGAATACGTAATGCCTGTTATTATGCTTACTGCAAAAGATGAAGAAAACGACAAGGTTACGGGGCTTGAATTGGGAGCAGACGACTATATAACCAAGCCTTTCAGCAACAAGGAATTAATTGCAAGGGTCAAGGCTAATTTGAGAAGGGTGAAGCTTTCAAAGGTTGAAGAAGAAATGAAATCAAAGATAATAGCAGTAGGAAATCTAACCATTGACATGAACACATATGAAGTTTTCAAAGATGGTGAAATAATAGATCTTACAAACAGGGAATTTGACCT
>DMWH01000194.1:3241-6705 GCA_003483345.1 Clostridiales bacterium
GATGTGACAGTGAGAAGATTAAGAGAAAAAATAGAAACAGAAGATGAAAAATATATAATCACAAAACGAGGGACAGGATATTATTTTAAAAGCAAATGATGCCAAATTTTGCTGCGTATTCTAAGGAGAAAAAATGTTCAAGAGCATAAGATGGAGATTTATTTTAATTTATTTTTTGTTGGTTTTTCTTGCTATGTCAATAGTCGGCATCTATATAGTCAATCAGCTTGAGGGAATTCAGCTTAACATGAATATAAAAAACATGGATGCTCGAATTCGCTCAATTATTCAATCCTACAGCTCATTAAATACCGGTAACTGGGATGAGAATATTGAAGAAATTCAAAAAAGCATAAGCACTGTACAGGTAGGGTACAACGAAAATATATATGTAATCTTAAATGATGTAAACAGAACAATTATTGCAGGCAGTGTAGAAGAATCGATTGGCATAAGTGCNNTGGATGGAACTCCTTATCACATTGCACCGGCAGAACAATTTGAAGATACCGAAAATCAAAGGTTTTATTATCACATGTCTTTTCCGGTGCAGACGGAAGGAAACATCAAAGGTTATATATATTTAGTAAATAATATTGATTATATTTACGACACGGTTGACGAATCAAAACAAATTATGACACAAGCTACCATAATTGCCTTAACCTTAACGATATTTTTAGGACTGATACTTTCAACAAGCATAACGGGACCAATCAAGGAGCTCACTATAAAGGCAAGGCAGATGTCATTAGGCGATTTTGAGCAGAAGGTAAATGTAAAATCAGATGATGAAATAGGTCAATTGGGCAATATGTTCAATTACCTTATAGACCAGCTGAAAAAGTCAATGTCAAGCCTACAGCAGGAAAAAAGCAAGATGGAAACCACCTTCACATATATGGCAGATGGAGTTTTGACAGTTGATTTATCAGGTAATATTATACACGCAAACCCCGTTGCAAAAAATATATTATCACTAAAAAATGCCGATGAAAAATTTGATGATGTAATAGTAAATCTCAAAGACAGCATATCAATTGATTATATTAAGTCTAAAGGTTATCGCGGCACAGACTTGGCAGAAAAAAACGGAGAAACTTATAATATAGACTACGCACCTTTCATGAACAACAAAAATGAAATAGGGGGCGTGATTCTTGTGTTTAAAAATATTACCGAGCAGCATCGAATAGATAAGCTTCAAAAAGAATTTGTCGCAAATGTATCACATGAATTAAAAACGCCGATCACTACCATAAAAAGTTATGCAGAAACTCTATTGGACGGTGCATTGGAAGATAAACAAATATCCGAAGAATTTCTGAATGTCATAAATTCCGAAAGCGATAGGATGACAAGGCTAGTCAGCGATTTATTGCGCCTCTCAAAGATGGATTATGAGCAGACAAATTGGAATAAAGAAAGAATCAATTTGCTGGACATGGTTAATATAGTCATTAAAAAACTGCAAATTCAAATAAAAGAAAAAAATATAAATATTCATTTAAATATTCCGGATGATATAAATATAATGTTTGACAGGGACGGATTTGAGCAAATCCTTTTGAATATTGCAGGAAATGCAGTTAAGTATTCATATGAAAAGGGAAATGTATGGATTAGCGCTAAAAGGAGCAACAAAAATATAGTCGTTAGAATCAAAGATGACGGGCAGGGTATTCCGATAGAAGACCAGGATAGAATTTTTGAAAGATTCTATCGTGTGGACAAAGCAAGGGCCAGAGACTTGGGAGGAACCGGTCTTGGACTTTCAATTGCCAAGGAGATTGCAGAAGCCCACAACTGTACAATAGCCGTCAACAGCCGGATAGATGAGGGAACTGAAATGATTATTACAATTCCTGAATAAAGAGGACACTATGTTAAATATAAAAATAAAAAATTCAATATTATTGGTCATGGTACTCATATGTATATATTTAAGCAGCAATGTATGGCTAAAACTTCCTGAATTTTTAAGTTCTAAGGCATATGAAGATAAAAGTGCGGAAGAAGCCGAAGCAGACATATGGAAAGTATTGAGACCTGTAAAAAATGTAATTAAATATGATGATAACTACACTGTTTTGTATTCAGATAACAAAGGCTTGTGGCAGGAAGCATTAAATGTAATAAATGATGCTTTTAATGCTTCAAATAGCACCATTTCGGAAACAGCGGCATTTCCGGCTGAATATTTGAAATTTGATTTTAATATTAATATTCCTGTAGAAATATTTACAACCCATATGAAAACCGGAAACAATAATATAAACAATACTGTAAAAAATATAAAGAATGTTACGATAGATTTGAAAGATAACAATTCAATTTATATTTACAATGGCGAAAACAATATAAAAATTAAGAGTAATCAAATTAATTCCAAGAAATTAACAGATATTGTGCTATCTATAAATTTTGAAAATAAAACGAAATATTCCATGCTGGAAAAAGTAGGGGATGAAACAATCCAGGTACCCGTTCCCTTAGAGAAGACAGCACTGAACCCTGTATTTGTTCAGTCGGAGCTCGATGTATTTGATATTGACAGAATTAATGAGATTGCCAAAGATTATTTTAAAAATGATTACGACTATGTAAGAAAATCTGTTGAAGTAAGCGGGAATTTGGTATATGTTTACAGGACCGAAAAGATATTAAAAATTAACGAGGATGGACTCTTAGACTTCTACGATGCATCAATCGAGCCGGAAAACAGTCCGAACGTTTATAAAAGCTTTGCTGCAGCCGTAAATTTTATCGAAGAATTTCTCGGGTTTCCGGAAAACGGGTATTTGAGCAATGTAGAAAAGATTCTCTTGGAAGGAAATGAAGGTTATAGGTTTACATTCTCCTACAATATATTGGAAAGGCCCATATTGTTCAGCAGGGTAAGAGAAAATGCTGCTCTTCAAATTGATGTTGCAGGAAACAATGTTATTTCATACAAAAGGTTTATCAGAAATATTGATAGAACACAGATGGACAAAATGGCNNGCCGGTGAAGAAAATGCAGATACAGTACCCGGGGAAGGCCAGGAAGAAGCTGTACAGCTTAAACCCATAAAGCCGGAAATGATTAAGGAGATTAACAATATTTATCTTGGATATTTTGATTTATCTCGAATTTCAAGGGAACAGGTTTTAAGGGTGGTATGGGTTATTGAAACAAATGAAAAAACATTTATATTTAATGCCATATCAGGTCTTTTAATTGAAGAATGGTAGCAGGTGAGGCAAATGGATTGGAATAAAACAAACACAATATTAATAACAGCTTTTATAATTTTAAATGTTTTTCTTTTTGTGTCTTCCAAGAATATTAGAAATGCAGAGCACAACCCTAATTATGATAAGGAATTTGCCCAAGAGGTAGCATATTTATTAGAAGAAAAAAATATAAAAATTAATGTTGAAATACCGAATAATATATATATACTGCCTGTTTTGGAAACAGA
>DMWH01000194.1:6732-7849 GCA_003483345.1 Clostridiales bacterium
AACAGCAAAGGCGAAACATTAGAAATAATTGATGGCAAGAAATTAAGACTAACCTTACGCAATAAGGTTGACGATAAAATAAACGAAGATTCAAAAATTCAAGAAGAAATAAATAATTTTTTAAAAGAAAAAAATATTGATGCATCCGGATATGTTGAAAGTTTCAAACACACTTCCGAAAATGAATGTATTTATGCATATACGCTAAAATATAATGACTATTCAATAGACAATTCCTATATGTATTTTTTTGTAGATAATGAAGGAATTTATAAATTTGAAATGCAGAGAATAATTTCAGTTGATGAAATACCGGAAAAGATTCGTACAATATATGCTATTGAAGCATTACCGCGAATTTTAACTTATCCGGAAATAAAAAACAAAGAAATTATTAAAATTGAAATGACATATTATAGCGCTGAAGATGAAAATTGGCATAATATTGAAAGGATAAATTCCGACCCAACGTGGAAAGTTATTTTTAGCGATGGAACACAAATACATCTGCCGGGAATTGAATAATATATATTGCGAGGAAGAGTATGTCAAAATTTGTAATAGAAGGCGGCACAAAGCTTAAAGGAAAAGTAAATATTGGGGGATTTAAAAATGCAGCTGTTGCAATTATACCGGCTACGTTACTTTGTCCCGAAAGGTGCATTATTGAAAATGTACCAAAAATACAGGATGTAAATGTATTTTTGGAAATATTGAGAGAATTAGGTGCAGAAGCGGATTATATCAATGATACGTCAATATATGTGGACGCATCAAATGTAAAAAATTGTTATTTGGAAAACGGATTATCTAAAAAAATGAGAGCCTCATATTACTTGCTTGGAGCCGGGTTGGGGAGATTTAATGGCGCATCGTGCTTGATGCCCGGCGGCTGTGATATAGGCGAAAGACCAATTGACCAGCACATTAAGGGGTTTGAGGCATTAGGAGGAAAAGTTACTCTTACTCCGGATGGGAGAATAAGTGTACAAGCAGACAGATTGGTAGGAGCAAAAATTTATCTTGACGTTGTAAGCGTTGGTGCAACCATAAACATTATGTTGGCAGCAGTATATGCCGAAGGAAGGACAATAATTGAAAATGCGGCTAAAGAGCC
>DMWH01000194.1:7981-8753 GCA_003483345.1 Clostridiales bacterium
GCAAAGCTTAAAGAAATGGGAATGGGCATAGAAGAGTACGGGGATTCCATGCGTGTTTATTATGAAAAGGAATTGGTTCCGGTAAATATCCAGACACTTCCGTATCCCGGATTCCCAACAGATTTGCAGCAGCCCATGACTGTGCTTTTAGCTTCCTTATGCGGAGAAAGTACAGTAGTTGAAGGGGTATCCCAGGACAGATTCAGATACGTGGAAGAGTTGAAAAAAATGGGCGCATGCATAGAATTTACAAAGAAGCAAGCTANNAAATATACAGCATATAGACAGAGGATATGAACACATTGAAAATAAATTTATGAATCTAGGAGCCAAAATTAAAAGAGTAGAAGATTAATAACAGGGGGAGGAAACATTTGAATAAAGCAGTATTAATTCCTGATTCATTTAAAGGAACATTGTCGTCCATTGAAATATGCACTATTATTTCTGATAAAATATATAAGCATTTTCCGCACTGCCATGTGGTATCGATTCCGGTTGCTGACGGAGGCGAAGGGAGTGTGGATTGTTTTTTGTCGGCATTAGGCGGTGAAAAAATAGTTGAAACTGTAAGCTCACCCTATTTTGAAGATATGGAGTCATTTTACGGCTTGATTGATAACACTGCGGTAATTGAAATGGCTGCATGTGCAGGGTTACCCCTGGTGGAAGACAGGAAGAATCCAAGCCTTACGACAACTTATGGAGTGGGGCAGCTTATAATGTCAGCAGCAAAAAAAGGATGCAAAAAAATTATTGTCGGCTTAGGAGG
>DMWH01000096.1 GCA_003483345.1 Clostridiales bacterium
ATTTGAAAAATAATATATATAAACAGTCAGTATAAAATAAATTATTAAAGATAAAATAAATAAAAACAGAGAATACTTAAACAATTTACCTAACTTCATAATACCTCCTTAAGCGTGACTTATTAAATAATATTCATTCAAAACTAAAAAAGAACACTAATATAAAACTTGACAAGGTTTTCAACATTTGATAAAATTACCATACTGAAAGGGAGTAGTTTAAAATTTCCAGTCAACAACACGATATGTATTCTGGCTGGAAATCCTAACATAGGTAACGAGACTTTTGGTATGTCTTGGATTTTTGGATATGCTAAAAGTCTTTTTTATTAAATGTATTCTCGTTGATAAGCAGATTATTTGCAAACGACGAAGCACCAAGTATTACAGGCAGTAATAAATAAATATCTATTCAATAAAACAAAGAAGACAAAAATATCCTGTTTCATAAATGAGAATAAAAGGAGCGGGATGGATCATTTAAGGAGGGAACATTTTGGAAATTCTTAAGGAATGGTACAACAAATCCAAGGAGGAAATAATTACAGAGCTTGGTTCTGATGAGAATTTAGGATTAAGTGATGAAGAAGCAACCCGAAGGATTGAGAAGTACGGTAAAAATGAACTTGAAGCACAGGCAAAGAAAAGTTTTTTATCAAAGTTAATAGAACAATTTTCAGATTACTTAATTATCATTTTACTTGTGGCTGCAGCAGTTTCATATTTTGTCGGGGAACCAAAAGACTCGATCGTTATTTTGGCTATTGTAGTAATAAACGCATTTTTAGGTATTTATCAGGAGGGTAAAGCAGAAAAATCTGTAGAAGCTCTTCAAAAAATGAGTGCCCCAAATGCAAAAGTTATAAGAAACGGCTGTCAAACAGAAATACCTGCGGCAAATATTGTTCCCGGTGATATTGTCGTATTAGAAGCAGGAGATATAATTCCGGCAGATGTAAGACTTATAGAAAGCTCTAATATGAAAATCGAAGAAGCTTCCTTAACAGGGGAATCAGTTCCTGTTGAAAAGGATGCAAAGGAAGTAATTGAAGGTAAAGCCGGTATAGGTGACAGACATAATATGGGGTTCTCGAGTACAATAGTTACATACGGAAGAGGGAAAGGCATAGTAGTAGAAACAGGTCATAATACTGAAATAGGACATATAGCTACAACTATCCAAACATATGAAGAAGAGCAGACTCCGCTGCAAATTAAGCTTAATCAATTGGGAAAAGTTCTTGGGACAGCTTGTATTGCAATATGTATTATTGTATTCCTCGTAGGTATTTTACAAAAAAGAGGAGTTTTAGAAATGCTTTTGACTTCCATAAGTTTGGCAGTTGCTGCAATACCTGAAGGCTTACCTGCTATAGTAACTATTGTATTGGCAATCGGTATGAACAGAATGGCTTCGAGAAATGCTATTGTAAAGAAACTGTTGGCAGTTGAAACGTTGGGGGCAACAACGGTAATCTGTTCTGATAAAACAGGTACATTGACTCAAAACGAAATGACCGTTGTTAAGGCATATGTGGATGACAAAATTCTTGATGTAGAGGGAACCGGATATGATCCTACCGGGGCTGTAAAATTAGATGGTGTAGAAATAAATGCAGATACACTTCCCAACTTAAAAATATTTGCCATAGCGGGTACATTAGCAAATGATGCACATCTCGACAGCTCTTCCGGTGTATGTAAAATTGTCGGTGATCCTACCGAAGGTGCAATAGTAACATTTGCCGGTAAATTGGGAAAAACCAAAGAAGAATTAAATGCTGAATTTCCTCGAATAGAAGAACTCCCCTTTGATTCGGGCAGAAAAATGATGAGTACCTTCCACGAAAATTATATACCGGGTAAAATAGTTTCATTTACAAAAGGTGCACCGGATATAGTGATAAAAAGGTGTACTAAAATTGCTTTAAACGGTGAATTATTGGATTTTACGGAAGAATTAAAAAATAGAGTATTATCTGTAAACAGCCAATTTGCAAAATCAGCACTTAGAGTACTGTCAACAGCCTACAAGGTGTGGGATGAATTGCCAAAAAATAATGTATCAGAAGAAGTAGAAACAGAAATGATATTTTTAGGACTTGTTGGAATGATAGATCCTGCCAGACCTGAAGTAAAAGATGCAATAAAAGAATGTAATACAGCAGGTATAAATGCTGTAATGATTACGGGAGATTACAAAGAAACAGCATATGCAATAGCAAAAGATTTAGGAATGGCAGATAGTGAAGAGCAATCAATGATGGGAGCGGAACTTGACGATCTTTCAGACGAAGAGTTAAGAGAAGTAGTAAAGAAAACAAAGGTATATGCTCGTGTATCCCCTGATCACAAGGTAAAAATAGTTACAGCACTAAAAGAAAATGCTAATATTACAGCAATGACAGGTGATGGTGTAAATGATGCCTTAGCACTTAAAAAGGCAGATATCGGTATTGCAATGGGTATTACAGGAACAGATGTTGCTAAAAATACAGCAGAAGTTATACTAACGGATGATAACTTTGCCACAATTGTGAATGCCGTAGAAGAAGGAAGAATAATATTTGCCAATATAAAAAAGTTTGTATTTTTCCTGTTAAGCTGTAACATAGGAGAAATATTTTTAATATTTACAAGTATAATGATAGGTTGGGAGGTACCACTATTACCAATTCAGCTGTTGTGGTTAAATCTTGTGTCAGACAGTTTCCCTGCCATGGCTTTAGGTGTTGAACCGGCTGAACCAAATATTATGAACAAACCCCCAAGAAATACCAAAGAAGGTATACTTGATAAATCTATGTATGGCAGAATAGTATTCATCGCAGTAATGATTGCTGCATCAACTTTGTTAGCCTATTACTGGGCAATGACAAAATATGGTGTTGGTGAAGGATTGATACATGCAAGAACAATAGCTTTTACAACATTGATATCATCAGAATTATTGAGAGCATTCTCTTCAAGGTCCCAAGAATTTACAATATTTAAGATAGGTCTGTTTACAAATATGAGAATGGTTCAGGCAGTTGC
>DMWH01000256.1:0-2807 GCA_003483345.1 Clostridiales bacterium
TTCGGTTATGATATATGTTTTCATGAGGTTATAGATTTAATGTTAATTGACTTTGTAAAACTTTAATTCTCTTAATTGCAATATTGAAATATTCTGGAATAATTTCACACCCAATGAATTTTCTATTATTTTTAATTGCTTGTATTGCGGTAGTCCCGCTACCAATAAATGGGTCAAAAATAATCTCTCCTTCTTTTGAAAAATATTGAATTAGTTTAGATGCTAATAAATTTGGGAATACGGCAAAATGTTTTTCTTGTTCGTTTTTTGATTTAATTGAATTTTTGCTTTTATTTATTCTTAAAACATTTGAAACCGTACCTCTTGAAAATGTAGCTTGTTCTATTTTACGCCCTCCCCCATTTTTATCAAAAATAATTATAAATTCAAATTCGCTATTTAATACCTTTTCACTCATAGCTGGTTCTGAATATTGCTTATCCCATATAATTATTTCTCTAATTTGTTTATTAAAATATCCCATATATTTTAATAAAGATTCTTTATTCCCAGCAATCATTTGAATATTCCAACAAACAAGCGTAGAAACTCTCATACATTCGTTAATAACTCGAACGCTCCAATTAAAATAATCTTCTTGATTAAGATTATCTTTAAATTTTTTGTTATATTTACTCCCTAATCCGCTTCCTGCATTAAAATTATAGGGGGGGCTTGTAATAGTTAAATTAACAAAATTATCAGGCATTTTCCCCATTGTTATAAGATTATCTTCACAATATATTTTATTTAATTCAACAACTGCTTGTGACCCTATTTCCATAATTAATATTTTTTTGATATTTTAAAATTTAAACTTATCCCAAAAGTCCTTTTCATCTTTTGCTACCTTAGAAATTGCATAACCCAACACGATGCTGCAAACTATTGTAAATATAATGATTGCTATTATTGCCGCTTTCATAACATTTTAGCTTCTTTTATTTTTGTTAATATATCCGTTCTTTATTTTCTCCCACAGCCTTTTAAGAAGTGGAGTTTTTAAATTGTCGATTTCGGATTTGAGCGTTTTAATTTCCGCATTTTTGGCTTTNNGGAAAATACTCTCTCCTCTTTGTTGTTAATCTCGCTAATCGGAACGCATAAATAAACCGTGTATTTTTCTTCGTTTCGCTCGGATAAAAACCTTGCTAACATTCGTACTTTATCAGCATTACGCTGTTTTATTTCTCTTTTAGTGATTATATATGTTTTCATGAGGTTATAGATTTAATGTTAATTTTTCGTTAGGCAATGGTATTTCAATATTCAAATATTCGGCTGCAAATTGTCGGCATTGTTCGTGATATTCCTCTTGTTTTGTGGTTGTATTGCCGGTTGTAGATTTTCGGATGTTCAACAATTCGCCTGTCGCTGCATGAATTTCCTCGCCTTCCAAAAATCGTTCTTTTAAAAATTCGTGTATATCCTCTTTAGTAAAGTTTTCGCCGTTAATTTCATTTATTGATAAACGGATCAGCTCGACAATTACACCCCAATAATATTTATTTTGTTGTTCGCTTCTTTTGCTGCCTGCTTCTACCGTTACATTAACCGGCTTGTTTTTCTGTGTTGAAATTTTATGCAAAAAGACGGGAAGCTCGCTTTTGTTAATTACGAGCCTTCCGTNNATTTCAATTAGTTTTTTAAAGTCTTCAAAGCTGCGGGCGATTTCATAAATATATCCATTTTCAATACATATTTTTTCAAAGGCTTTTTGCGATTCATTTTGTGTGCCCTTCTTGGTTTTCATTTCTATGAATAAAACTTGCCCTAAGCCACACATTAGAATCAAATCGGCGACACCTGCCCGCACCCCTTCGGCTTTCAGTTTTGATGCTACAACAACATTTCTTTGGCCGCCGTTCGGTACTGCAAATAACATGTTCTTATGAGAGGGGTATTGCATATCGAACCACCGCACGCATGCTACCTGCAATTCATGTTCTTCATTTTTCATTAAAAATTTTTTTATCGGTTATTAGATTTTTATTTTGTTCTAAAAATAAAATTAATTTGTCGCAAATTTCGATTAGGCGGCACACGTCCGATTCCTTATATTTATAGATTTCATCATGTAAATTTACATTTTTTGATGTAAATTCAACAATCATATAAATAAAAGAATCAATATGAATACCGCTTTCGTTCAAGCAAAAAGGATAAACAATATGTTGCCAATTATTGCGAAATTTAAACGCTTGATAGCTTCCGGTTGTTTTTATATCGATAATGTCAAATTCTTTAACCTCGTCAATATAACCATATAAATTTACAATGTTATCATTTACCTTTAAATCGGCACTGCAAAAATATTGCGGGATTGCTCCTTTAATCTTTTCGGATATAGCTTTGCATATAGCTTTGTTAAATGTAAATTCCCTGTCTTTGTACTTTACTGTATAGATTTCTTTTTCTTCCGTAAATGTAATTTTATCGGATGTAATCTTGTGAGCTAATACATCAACCAACTCGTTAAATGCTGTTCCTTTGTCCGCTGCGTCGCTGTCAAATGGCACACGGTTAATTTTATCAATAAGTTCCTGTTTCGCTTGCCCTTCGTATTCCGCAAAGCTCATTTTTTCGTTGAAATACTTTTCATAGATACTTTCAGCGTCAAGGTAACGCTGAAAGGCATCTAATAAAGTAGCATAGAAATTATATCGTTTCATAGCACGCTTTTTCTTTATTGAATTTTACATTTATTTCAGCAGCTTTTTTGTTTAACAGTTCCTTTGCTTTTAATAAGCTACTTCCAACGTGCTTTAAAGAGGGTATTTTAGTCATAAATTCGGTCAAGTTTTCAG
>DMWH01000256.1:2912-3856 GCA_003483345.1 Clostridiales bacterium
ACTTCGACAATAGAAGGCAAATTGCATGTGTTTTTGCCGTCATTTCGACTTGTAGGATCGAAAGTAATTGTACGCTTCTTCCCTTGTGCTTCCATGTAGCCTACAAGGTCTAATTCTGTTACCAAAGCATCGTAATTTGAACCGCCGAAAAGCGGAACATAACGAAATTCATCCCCCTCTTGCTGTGTTTGCCTGTGAGCGACAAAAATAAGATGTTTATTTAGCAAACTTATTTTTTTACAAAAATTTGAAAACTCGGCTTTACGTTCTCCATAACCTTGTAAGGTTAGCATTCCGTTTGATTTTCCCATTTTGGAGTTCCGGCTGATAATCCACTCGCCCATAAAGTCCAATAATTTACCGCCGGTATCAATAATAATTGATTCATAGGGGCGCAAGTCTTCTTTTAGCAAGTTTAAAACATCGTCGTATGATTCAACTTGAACGGTATCTTTAACGTGTCCGAAATTTACACGGTGTATGCCTCCGTCGCAGTCGATTAACAACGGTTTCGGTGCTGACAATGAAAGTGTCGATTTCCCAACACCGGCTTGTCCGTACAACAATATTTTTAACTTGGCTTGTAAATTTAGTTCCTGTGGCTTTTTAATTAAATTACTCATCTTAATGTTATTTTTTTATTTATTAATTAGTTATCTGTAAATTGGGCTTGTACACATCCGTTGTAATTGCTGTCTCCACTCTTCATTTTCTTTATCCCAAATTGGCGTCATTATATTAAGATACCTATGAATATATTCATTTGCTTTGTCAATATAAAATCGGCAAATATCCTCATCATCAACTGTTATACAACCTTCTTCCCCTTTGAACCTATCTATATACTTAATTATAACAGCGCTAACTTCATTTCCTATAATTTCATAGGTTATCCTTTTAATTTGTCCAAAAGGTAAATTAAAATCATAACTCAACAAATGCTT
>DMWH01000032.1:0-6005 GCA_003483345.1 Clostridiales bacterium
TTGCTACTTCATTAATAAAATATTCGGGGAGTTTATCTCCGAACATTTCCAAGGCAGCCTTGCCTGATTTTGAAACCGAGTAATACTCATTTCCATTATAAGGCTTAAGGTGTATAAACTTAACTTCACAAAGGTCACTTAACAAAAGCTGTAATGTAAAATAATCCATCATGCCATATTCCAATATATAATTAGTTATTTCATTATTTGTCAAAGGTATATCAATATAATCCAATATATACAAAAGTTTAAGCTTATCTTGCGTACTTTTATTACTGCTTATCAATTTTGCCCTCCATTAATCATATATTTATTCCGGGGACGAAGACTGTCATCCCCCTAAGTACAGGGACATTCCTTCTACAAGCAAAGACTTTCCCTAAAATAAGAAGGTGTGTCCCTCTTCATCTTTTCCTATTATATCAAACATGCAGTTAATAATAAACTAAAATTTGAAAATACTTCATGTAGACATTTATACTTAAATAATATAGTATAATAATAAGGAAAGAGGAGGGCAAATGAAAAAAATAATTATTTTAATAGCATTAATAATGATGACAGGATGTGGAGCTCCCACAGCAGAAATTCCTGAAAACCCGCCTGCCGTCGAAGCTCCGGGTGAAGAATACCCTGAAGAAGATAAAGAAGATACCGATAATTTAAATGAAGACAAAGAGCTAAGCGACGAAGAAATAATTGCTTCCATCGATTTGTCGTTGAACCCTAATGAGCTTGGGGAAATTATGATATTGATGTATCATGGAATAGGTCCGGAAGAATCAGTATGGCAAAGAACTCCGGATAACTTTCGCAAGGACTTGGAGTACATGTATCAAAACGGTTACCGAATGATAAGTTTAAATGATTATGCTAAGGGAGAAATAAAAACTGAAGCAGGTTATACTCCAATAATACTTACCTTTGACGACGGAAGGCAAAATAATTTCAACTATATTGAAGGAAACGGAGAAATTGTGATAGATCCTGACTGTGCCGTCGGGATTTTGGAAGAATTTAAAAATAAATATCCCGACTTTAATGTAACTGCCAGCTTTTTTTTGGGAACTAATTTGTTCGGACAAAAAGAATATGCAGAAAAAAAACTTAATTGGCTTATTGAAAACGGGTATGATTTGGGGAACCACACCTACAGCCATAATGAGATGGCAGAATTAAATTCGGATGAAATAATAATTGAAATAGGCACCGTAAACAACATAATAAAACAATATTTGCCCGATTATGCAGTAGAAACATTGGCTCTTCCTCACGGCAGCAATCCAAAAGATGAATTTATAGAATCGGTGCTTGAAGGAGAATATGAAGGAAATAAATATAGGACCCTTGCAGTACTGGACGTAGGGTGGAGACCTGCCTATTCACCTTTTGATATATTGACAAACTTTAGTAACCTCTACCGTGTAACTGCAAGTGAAATTAATGTGGATAATTGCGGGATGAATGATTATTTTAAACAATATGAGGAAAACAAAAGAGAAAGATTTATAAGCGATGGCAATCCTGACGTTGTAACCATACCAAAAAGACATGTCGACTACCTTAANNTTATGATAGCTGAATTAAAAGAAATAATATCAAAAAGTGATAATATAGTATTTTTTGGAGGAGCAGGTGTTTCGACCGAAAGTGGTATACCGGATTTCAGGAGTGTTGACGGATTGTACAGCAAAAAATATAAATATCCGCCTGAAATGATGGTTTCCCACAGTTTCTTCAGGAGTAATACCGAGGAGTTCTTTGATTTTTATATAAATAAAATGATTTTTTTAAACGCTAAGCCAAACAGTGCCCATAAAATGCTTGCTGAGCTCGAAAAAGAAGGGAAAGTAAAAGCTGTTATTACACAAAATATCGATGGTCTCCATCAAGCCGCAGGAAGCCAGAATGTATTGGAACTGCATGGATCAGTACATAGAAATTACTGCATGAAGTGCAGAAAATTTTATGAAGTGAATTTTATCGTCAACTCAAAAGGAATTCCTAAATGTCAGTGCGGGGGAATAGTTAAGCCGGATGTAGTATTGTATGAAGAAAGTCTTAATAACGATGTAATAGAAAAAGCGGTTCACTTTATAGAAAGGGCAGATGTTTTAATTGTCGGTGGGACATCCCTTGTAGTTTATCCCGCTGCCGGCCTTATTAATTACTTTAAGGGAAGAAAATTGGTACTCATTAACAAATCATCAACTCCAATGGATAGAAGAGCCGATTTAGTTATAAATGACAGTATCGGCAAGGTCTTTGAAGATTAATTAATATTGGCGTATTTACACTTCTTTTACATTATGTTATAATTAAATTAATATAAACTTAATAACTCCGAGCATAACAGCCTAAGAATCTATATTTATGGCCTTATGCCGATAGGGTTTGATTGGAAACGGTCAAGCCTCCTGGTGGAAAGGAGAAACTAGATAATATGTGAACAGCAATTCCATCCAGAAGTGCTGTTTTTTAGTTCGTTTACTTTTCTGATTTATATTTAGTCTAACTAAATTAAAATATAACTATTAGGAGGAATGTATGAAAAAATTTAAAGTAATTGCAATGGTATTGGCAATAGTGATGATTCTTTCGCAATCATTGGTTTTTGCAGAAGATTATGCAATTGAAATCGGAGGGACATTAGTTGCAACAGAGCTTAAGCTTACCCTTGAAGATTTAAAATCTATGCCCGAGGAAGCG
Source organism: Clostridiales bacterium (assembly GCA_003483345.1). Taxonomy (GTDB): domain Bacteria; phylum Bacillota; class Clostridia; order Tissierellales; family Sedimentibacteraceae; genus Sedimentibacter. The sequence goes on from DMWH01000032.1 coordinate 2,710, forward strand.
CAAATAGCACAGGAGTATGTTTACAATTCTAAGGGAGGAGAAAAAACAGTCCAGGTTAAGGGTGTAAGTTTAGCTTATTTATTGAAAGAAATGGCAGGAGTAACTGCTGAAGAAGGAAATGTAGAATTTTTCGCTGCCGATGAATGGCCGATTGACCCACAGCCCCTTCAGGATGTTCTGAACGATGAACTTAAATTTGTTTTGGCTTATGAGGTAGACGGTGAGGCAATTGACAATGATGAAGGAATAATTGAAGAAATAACTGTATACAGAAATTTAAAATATGAAGGTGAATTTGATACTGTTTATAAACTAATTAATAAAATTACTGTAGGGGAAGCTGAAGCAGTGGAAGAAGAAGAAGCACCCGAAGAAGAGCCTATTGAGCCGATTGAAGAGGAAACTGAAGAAACAGAAGAAACAGAAGAAGTAACATTCACTGATATAACCGAAGAATATAAATTTGCAGAGGCAGCTATTTATGACCTCGCCAAAAGAGGAATCATTGATGGAATGGGAGGCGGACTCTATGCTCCCGGAAATGAATTTACAAGAGAACAATTCTGCAAAATTATAGTTGTGGCATTGGAATATGAGCTGAAAGAATACGAAGGAGCATTCAGCGATATAGATGATGACAGATGGTCGGCACCATATGTACAAGCTGCAGTTGATTCGGGTTTGTTTGTAGGATATCCTGACGGTACATTTTTACCCGAAAAGGTAATAACAAGACAGGAAATGGCACTTGTAGCAGCCAGGGCAGCAGTTGCAAAAGGATTGGTTGAACAAGCAAAAGTTGATAAATTTGTAATGGAAAAATCTTATTACATAGACAAAGAAGATGTGGCAGACTGGGCAGGAAATGCAGTTGCATGGCTTGAAGCACAGGATGTGTTTGCAGGGATTGCAGTAGAAAAATTTGAGCCTGCAAGGAATGTTAATCGTGCCGAAGCAGCCTTGGTAGTATTCAATACATTGTTTTCGGAATAATCAAAATAAATGAGCGATATTCGCTCATTTATTTTAAAGGAGGTAAGGTAAATGACAAGAAAAATTACAGTCTGGTTCTTGATTGTATCCATGATTATAATGAATGCAACGTTTGTATTTGCAGCAGAGCCTGAACTTATAATTACAGGCACGGGAGTGGAGGAAGAAGTAGTAATCTCATCCGGTGACTGGTCAAAATATAAGATGGTAGAGAGAATTTACTCCACCAACAACAGCCTTGGATTTCATAAAATCATAAAGGCAAAAGGATATGATTTATTTGAACTTATGGGAAACGGTTTGAAAACCGATAAAGACTACAGCGTAAAATTTACATGCTCTGACGGTTTTGAATTTACAAAGACTATCAGCGAGCTTAAAAGCGCTTATTATTTCAGTGATTTTACTTTGGAAAGCAAACAGGCAGTTATGCCTATGGTTGCAAAATATACTACGGTAATGGCTGATTTTCCGAAAAATATTTTTGCTCCTCCTCTTACATGGACGGATATTCCCATTACGGAAAAAGATTTAGATAAAGATTTTCCAAAACTTGTATTCGGACAAACTGACATTGACGATATGAATATGTCTAAATGGGGCAAGGAAGTTATAAAAATTACGGTAGGAGATGAAATAGTAAAGGTAACTCCTTCATCACCATATAAACATATCAGCTATGAAGGTGAGCCTTACAATGTGGATGCCGTAACAGGAGCAACTTTTACAATTGAAGGACCTGCAGTTGAAGGTTACAGAGCCATATCATTAAGGCAAATAGAAGAAGATACAACTGGACAGACAATAGATACATATTATGAAAAAGTAAACGGTAAGGTAGTTGAAGTTTCCTATGAAGGAATAAATGTCAAATATCTAATCGATAATTACGTAAAGGCAAAGTCTAATGCCGGAAATATTATATTTAAAGATAAATCAAGAAAGACAATTATAACCGCCGACATATCGGAGGCAGGCAACTACATGGTTGCATACGGTATAAATGAAGTTCCCCTGGTTTACTTGGATACTGATGAAGGCTATATCAAGGAAAAACATAACGATAACGGTTGTTTTAAATTAGTTTATGAACAAGACAAGAATAATACCGAGGAATTCTCCAATGTAGCATATATTTACATAGAAGAAAAGGATGCCAAAAATATTTTTGAGCACAGCTATGCTCCTTACAATGCTGAAAAATATACAGATTATGAATTGATAATTCATGGTTCTGCTTTGGGAAAAGAAGTAAGATACAAGGTAAAAGATATAGAAGCAATGACAGACCTTCATGAAACACATGAATACAGTTTGTCAAACAGTGAATATTTCTGGTATTATAACACATACAAGGGTGTTCCTTTATGGGATTTACTCTTAAAGGCGGGTTTAGACCCTGACATTGACGAAAATACAAGCGTACGATTTATTGCTGCAGATAATTATAATTTTGCACCAATGACTATCAAAGAGATTAAGGACAGGTCTCTGTACGGATATTATGAAAAAAGTGCAATGGATAAAGGTGACGGGACCTTCCCGGGAGAATATGTAGATCCTCTTTATACGAATTTACCTGTTATGGTTGCATATGGATTTAACAAATATCCCTATGTAATAAGGCCTACCGATGAAGGGTACAACCCAGGTCTAGGTAATGACGGAGGACCTCTTCGAATAATATTCGGGAAAACAAATTATAACGATACGAACGGCTCCAATCAGGTACAATTTGCAAAGGAAATAATTATCGGCGAAGGTGAATCTCTTGCAACAGATACCCAAGGAATTGGAGAAGGAGTCAGCACGGAAATAGAAATTGATGAATCATGGAACCACAATCAAGGTGTATATAAGGAATATTTGGATATACCTGTGCTTCGAGTAACAGGCTCACAAGTTAAGCAACCTATGACATTTACCTTAAGGCAAATTGAAGCCATGACTGAATATGCGATTAGAGATACCTATACAGGCGATGGCATAAGAGAAATGCAAGGTATTGTTTTATGGGATTTAATAAATAATGTGGTAGGGCTCAAAGAAGATGTAGAAGTTCCAAGTATAAGAGTATTCAGCGGACAAAATTACAACCAAATATTAAGAAGCAACGAGCAGGTAGTAAACGGAGTCTTAAATTCTCAAGGTCAGACTAAGAAAATAATCCTAGCTTATGCGGCAGACGGGTATCCCTTAGTACCCGACGAGTCAAGTATCGGATATGTAAACAACAATGCATACGGACCATTAAGACTCATAATTGAAGAAAGCAAATCAATGTGGGTTAAATGGACTGACTG
>DMWH01000032.1:6018-6654 GCA_003483345.1 Clostridiales bacterium
CATAATAGAAATGGCAGCAATGGGCTATGCAAAAGGAAGCAACGGTTTATTCAGACCAAACGATAATATCAGCAGAGCAGAATTTGTATCACTGCTTATAAGGGTACTGGGTATGGGCAATGAAGATGCAATACCTAAATTTAATGATGTGAAAGCTACGGATTGGTTTGCTAAGGATGTTGCAATAGCAGCAGAAAAAGGATATGTTAAAGGCTATGAAGACGGCACCTTCAAACCGAATTCTCCTATTTCAAGACAGGAAATAGGGACTATAATTGGCTCTTTGCTAGAAGATGATATAACAAATGCTCATGAAATTTTGTCTATTTTCAGCGATGAAGTTCCCGAGTGGGCAAAGGTACCCGTTGCAAAGACGGTAAAGGCTGAAATTATCAAAGGGCTGCCCGGAAATATTTTCGGCGGTGCACAAAATACAACAAGAGCAGAAGCAGCGGTAATGCTGTTAAGATATTTAGACAAATGAAAAACATTTTGTCATTGCAATGAATAACAATTTTGTCATTCTGAGAGCTTTAGCTCGAAGAATCTCATGAGATCCTTCGCTTGCGCTCAGGATGACAAATATGTTTGATATTTTAACAGATAAATGGTTAAGGAAATATTTGAGGTGTATGA
>DMWH01000236.1 GCA_003483345.1 Clostridiales bacterium
AAAATTATTAAAATGAGAAGTGGAAAAATTACTGATGTAATAATCAATAGTGACCCGGTTTCAGCTGAAAGGATTGAGTGGTAATGAAAAAGCTTGATTTAAGACTTTTAAGGATGATTAAAAATACCAAAGGTCAATATATTGCGGTATTAGCAATTATTATTACAGGTATTTTTATATTTACTGCTGTAAGTAATTCATCAAAAAATTTAAAGGACTCAATAAATGATTACTACGCTGAAACGAATTTTGCCGATATTTTTGTGCAAGGGTTAAGTATACCGGAAAAAATAGAAAGGGAACTGCCGGGAACAAATAATATTAAACAGGCTGATGCAAGAATAGTATTTGATACTCACTTCATAACAGAGGACAAGGATGAAAATGTCAAGGTAAGGGTTGTTTCTGTAGATAAAAATCAAAACCTAATCAATAAGTTGTTTATTAAATCAGGGGATAGAACATTATCAAATAATAAAGACATAATAATAATTGAAAAATTTGCTGAAGCCAGAAATATTTTTGTAGGAGATACAGTAAAACTAAGAATTAATGGCAGGCAGCAGGAGTTTAATGTAATTGGAATTGCAACAAGTTCAGAGTTTGCTTATATGATGGAAAACGAGCAGACAATACTTCCTGACCCTCAAAATTTCGGAGTTGTATTTTTAGAGGAAAATTATTTAAGGAAAATTCATGGTATAAATGGAAACTTTAATGAAATTCTTATTAAAGTCAAAGATGAAAATTATATTGAACAAATAGTTGATTTTCTTGAAGACAATTTAGACAAGTATGGCGTTACAAGGATTATTAAAAGAGAAGATCAGCTTAGCAATAATTTATTAAGTCAGGAAATTTCAGGTTTGGAAATGATGTCTAAGTCAATTCCTGTTGTTTTTCTTTCGTTTGCCGGTGTTATGCTTGCAGTTATGCTTTCAAGAATTGTTAAAAAAGACAGGACATCAATCGGTGTATTGAAGGCATTGGGATTTACTGATAAGGAAATAGTAATACATTATTTAAAATATGCTGCTATAGTCGGATTAATTGGAGGATTTTTAGGCTCGATTATTGGAACTGCTTTATCCGGTGTTATGACGAATTATTACTTGGTGTTTTTCAATATTCCCATGCTTACTGTTAAAGTTTATTATTATAGAATAATCATTTCAGTTATATTGTCATTATTCTTTTGTACGGCATCAGGTTTTTTAGGGGTAAGGGAAATTATTAAAATTAATCCTGCCGAATCTATGAAGCCTGAAGCCCCTAAGGAAGGAAAAAGAATTATTATTGAAAATATTAAAATAATGTGGAGCCATGTTCCTTTTACTTGGAAAATTGTACTTAGGAATATTTTCAGAGAGAAAAAGAAATTTATTTTCATAGGAGCTGCTGTTGCAATTACATGTGGCATGATGATAATGACAACATGGATGATTGATATAATAGATGTGATGTTTAACAGACATTACAGCGAATTTATGAAAGCTCAGTACAATATAAGTTTTAATGGATTTACTAATGAAAATGTGCTTAATGAATTTTCAGAGCAGCTAAGTATAGACAAAATGGAAGGCAGGACAGAATTACCCTTTGAGATTGAAAACGGAAGAAAATCTAAAATAGTAACCATAATAGGGTTAAGAGAAAATACTGATTTTTATGGCTTTAAGAATATTGATGGAAACAAAATAAAACTGCCGTCCAATGGAATATTGTTATCTTCAAATCTAGCCAAGTCATTAAATGTAATTGTCGGTGATAGAATTTTGATAAAGAGTCTTATTTCAGATAAGGATGTTTACGTAACTGTTAAAGGAATTGTAAATCAGGTTCTTGGAATAAATGCATATATGAATATCGATTATTTGAATAATATGTTTTTGGATAAAGGGATAATAAATGGTGTATATTTAAATTCCAAAGATAACGTGAAGGGCAAGTTAGATGATATGAAAAAAATTACAATCCAGTCACGGGATGATATGATAAAAGCTTTTGAAGAGTTTACTACCGTAACAGCNNTATAGCATGACTCTTATGAGTATTAACGAAAGAACATTGGAATTTTCATCCTTGAGGGTTATGGGTTTTTCTAAGAAAGAGATTTTCAATATGCTGGTTAGAGAGAATACCATTATGACTTTTATTGGAATAGTTGCAGGTATACCTGTAGGGCTTTGGTTAGTTAATTATATGGGAGAAACATTTACAACCGACATATATACAATGGCAGAACCCGTTAACCCAATCAGCATCTTCGTATCGATTATTTTAACCGTAATATTTGTTATTTCAGCACAATTAATGACTTATGCAAAAATTCATAAACTTGATTTCATGCAGGCACTGAAAAGCAGGATTACTTAGGGTGGAGGAAAATATGAAGAAGAAAAAATATTTTATTGCAACAGGAGTAATAGTAATTATTTTCATAATAGCTTCATTATTGTTGGGAGGGCAGACAGACCAACCTGAAACATCTAAGGTTAGACCGGGAAGTATTAAAAAAACGGTAGAAGAAACAGGAACAGTGTTTTCAAAAAGAGTTAATACCTTTTATTCGGATATGAGCCAAAGAGTTGAAACTCTAAATGTGTCTGTAGGAGACAGGGTAAAAAAGGGTGACATAATTTTAGTTTATGAAAACAATTATGATTTGGAAATTGAAAGGGCAAACAAGCNNGACTTTCAGGAAATTTCAAATTTAAAACTGAACATAAGCACAATTGAAACTAATCTTAATTTTGCAAGAAGCAATCTTGAAAAAATTAAAACTTTATATGAAAATAATGCCGTCAGCCAAGTAGAATACGATGAAGCAAAGAATAATGTTACAATATTGGAAAACCAGCTTCAGGAAGCAAATAACAACTACAGTAAGATAATACAGGGAGTTTCAGCAAATGTAAAAAAAGAATATGAAGCTCAAATAGATGAAGTGATGATACAAATTAAAATACTGGAAAAGAATATGGAGCAAGCTTCCATAAAAGCTGAATTTGACGGTGTGATTACAGAATTAAATGTTCATCAGGGCAGCATGACACAGGCAGGGGTTCCGACAGTCGAAATACAGGATGACAAGAACCTCGGTATTTATGTGGAAGTGTTAGCTGAAGATGCAAAAGAAGTTACAAAGGGAATGGCTTTTAATATTATAGATGAAGATGAAGTTATAAAAGAATTACAGGTAAACAGGGTTTACCCGAAAGCTCAGGCAAAAATTTCAGACCTTGGCGTTGAGCAAAAACGTGTGAGAATTGAGGCGGACTTGGATGATGCAGACTATAAGCTGGGCTCGGAAGTTGATGTAGAAATAGTACTTAAGGAGAAAAATAATGTATTATTGGTAGATAAGGACGCCGTTTATGAAAAGGATAATATAAAATACGTGACTGTTTTAAGCGGGAAAAATGAAATTGAAACCGAAATAACAACCGGCATTGAGGATGACAAATATGTGGAAGTACTATCGGGATTAAGCGAGAATGACACAGTCTTAATAAAATAAAAGAAGGGTGACACACTTTCGAATGTGCTCGTTGGAGGGAGAAAGATTATGAAATATGATTTGATTATAGTAGGGGCAGGCCCGTCAGGGATATTTACAGCCTTGGAGTTAAATAGGGAAAACCCTAATAAAAAAATTATGATAGTTGAACAGGGAAAGGCAAT
>DMWH01000211.1 GCA_003483345.1 Clostridiales bacterium
TAAGGTTGGTATGGTTTCAATTCCATCAACATATTCATCACCAAATACAACAATTACAATAATTGGTTCGGTATGTGCAAGTATAGATACTAATTCATTTAAGTATTCAACACTAATTGGTGCAGAACAATTCATAAAGAATTTTGCCTATGCTGGCACAGTTGGGTCTACTGGAACAGATATAATGAATAAATACTATGCAACAGAACCAATGTATGTTTTAGGTTGTGATTTACAAGTGGGAACAGTTGCTTCAACATCAGGAACAACAACTTTAGATTTGAATAAGAATGGAACTACCTTTATGACAACTAAGGCAACACTTGCTTATAATGTTGCAAGTAGTCCAACACCATTTACAGCAGACACTGCAACAACTTTAGCATTAGGAGATTATGTAACAGTAGATATTGATGGAGTAACTTCAACAACATTTCCAGTTGATTTATATGTACAGTTATATTTAGTTCCACAACGCTATTTAACACTTTCGTAGTATGATATAGATATGATTACCAAAAAATGTAAACAATGTAATAAAGAATTTAAGGTACATAATTATCGTAAAGATACAGCTTTTTTCTGCTCGATAAGTTGTAGTAAGAAGGGACAAACTGCTTGGAATAAAAGTAACTTAATAAATAAGTGTGAAATATGTGGGAATAACTTTAATGTTTATCCAGCAATTAAAGATAGTAAATATTGTTCTCATAATTGTTATTGGAAATCGTTAATTGGTAAACATTTTACAAATTCAGGACAGTTTAAAAAAACTGGTAGAGTAATAACATTATATTCAGATGAATGGAATAAAAATCTAAGAATACTAATTAGACAAAGAGATAATTATACTTGTCAAATATGTGGAGATATTCAAGATAATCGTGCTTTTTCTGTTCATCATATAGATTATAATAAAAAAAATTGTAATAAAAATAATTTAATTACCTTATGTACTTCTTGTCACAGTAAAACAAATTATAATAGAGATTATTGGATTAACTATTTTAAAATTATATGTCATTAGGCGAATACAATGGAGCAGGTTCAGGAACAACAAAACTATTATTACATTTAAATGGTAATAGTAACGATTCTTCTGGTAACGGTAACAACGGCACAGACACAGCAATCACATATTCCCAAGCTAATGGTAAATTTGGACAAGGGGCAGGGTTTAATGGGAGTAGTAGTCAAATTTCATTACCAGTGCCATTAAATTTTAATCAAGATTTTACTTTTGGATTTTGGTTTAAAGGTGTGGCTGAAGTAGATGGGTGGCATTAGTTTATGAACTTTAATGGTTATGGTAGTGGAAGTAGTGGAGGAATTCTATTTGCAACTAATGGTCTAAAAATAAGATGGAATTATGGAGCTTGGTTCACAGAAGGATTATCTGATTATTTAAGTCAATCACAACTTTCAAATGGAGTTTGGTATCATGTTATATTTCAAAGAGATGGTAATAATCTTAAGACATATTTAAATGGTTCACAGCTAGGAAGCACAACTGCGACAACAGTATCTAATATACCAACAACAGGTAGTATTTATTTAAGTAGAAGTCCTGAAAATAATTACTTCTATAAAGGGGCTTTAGACGAAGTAATAATAGAAAATGTCGCTTGGAGTGCAGAAAAGATTAAGAAGTATTATACCGCAAGTCGTGGTAGGTTCGGCATTATTTAATATGAAAGATGATAAAATTAACAATTTAAGAGAAGAACTTATGCAAGAAATAAAAGACATAAGCGAGGATGTCCGAGAAATCAAAGACAGTGTATTGAAATTACCAGATGAACTAACACAAAGATTTGACGAAAGATATGCAAGTAAAAAGACAGAAAAGGCTTTGGAAAGAATAAACTGGATTGTTATAACAGGTGTGATTGGTGCTTTATTGGCTTTAGTGATAATACAATAATATGGAAAACGAACTTAAAATTAAAGAATTAGAGAGCAAAATATACGAACTAACTAATACGTTAGAATCTTTTAAGCGTGATTATGAAAAACATCAACATGATAATTTTGACGGAACAAAGATATTAACAAAAGACATTGAAATTGATAAAGAACATTTTTTGGGGGTAGGTTACGCAGACCATGGTTGTGCACCAATAATAAATCTGGGTTTGACAAACGAACAATTACAATATTCTATTGGTGTTTCAAAGGACAATAGACGTGGATTTGTAAACAAAAGTAATGAAGTAGCACAATTTAGTATATTACATCAACCAAATAGAATTCCAAATCAATCGTTTATCGTTGGAATAGCTGGGCCGTTCGTTTCTCCAAATTCTGGACAAACAATCTCAACAACCTCTGGTGGAAATACTGTAACAATAAGCGGATTTAATTTTACAACAAACGGATTGGCTGGTGCATTAATACACATAATAGATTCAAGTGGTGCTTTAGTAGAAACAAGAACCATAGCATCAAACACAACTGATACAATAACCATAAGCGGAACGTGGGGTGCTTCAACAAGTGGTGGAACTTTTGAAATATGCTCTCCGTTATATTTTGGTTCGTCTCAGTATATTTTTCAAAGAGGATATTTCCAAGAAGGAACTGGTGGTGGTGTAAGATTTGGTGTTGGACCAACAGCTGGTGGACAAAATGGATTACTATATATGGATTCCGCAGGAGACTTATATTGGCGTAATAAGTTAGGCACATCAACTAAATTAAACTAATATGAAACCATTACCAACACAAACAGCTTAATAATATGACATACATAATACCAAATCAAACAACAAAAAAAATAGTCCAAACAAATGAAAATGATTTGTCTGGAAATATTTATGTTACAAAAAATATAGATTTAAGAAATAATGGATATATTAAATTATCACATTTTCCAGTTGCAATAATGACAGAAGATGATAGTTCTAGTTTTGATGTAACAGATGCAATGTTTATTGGAGATGAAAATATATACTTTTTATCAGACCATTTATTTGCAAATGATTCAACTTTCGGTATTTCTTTTGAAAAACTAACAGATAGAAATACAGATACAAATGCTCCAACACCATCAACCAGTGAGGATGGAGTGTGTTTTAACGAAGTTGATGTTGTTTCAGATGGAGATTATATTTATTATAATAGCACAGTAGCTCCAACAACTTGGACTAGCCTAGATTTAGATTTAGATTCTCCAACACAATTGGCTGTTTTTCATGCATATAATTCATTATTAGTTGGAAGTGGTAATTTAGTTAAAATGTTAAATACAGCTTGGGCAGTTACAATAACACTGACTCTTCCAAGTGATTATGATGTTACAGCACTAGAAACAAATGGAAACATTATTTATATTGGGACAAAACATAAAGGTGGTGGAGAGGCAAAATTGTTTATATGGGATGGTTTATCTTCTGCTTGGAATTCAAGTTATGGTGTTGGTGCTAATGAAGTATTCTCAATAAGAAAATATGGTGCTTCTTGTGCTTTAGTAACAAGTAAGGGTCAATTACTACAATTTAATGGAAGTTCTTTTACCGTATTAGGTAATTTACCAGTTTATTATAAAAAAGATTTAGTTGAGTGGGGAGATAGGAATACAACACATTATAATATTTCAAACCGTGGAATGTTTATAGATGGTGAAAAGATTTACATAAGATTAAATTCAAAAGATAATCGTTTATCTTATGATACAATGTTTCCATGTGGTTTATGGTGTTATACACCAGATACTGGTTTATATTGCTTAAATACAACTTCTTATAACAGAATAACAAAAAAAGTTGTTACAACAGATAATATAGATACAACAAATGATATAGTAACAACAACAGATGTGCCAATAACAGGAACACCAGTAATGTATCATAATGATTTTGGAACTTCTATTGATGGATTAGATGTTTATACTGTTTATTATGTTATAAAATTATCATCAACAACATTTAAACTAGCAACAAGTTATTCTAATGCTATTGCGGGAACGTCTATTGATTTAACTGGAACAGGTAATGATAATCAATTCTTTAGATTTTTTCCAATTTATGATTATGGACATTCTTTTATAAAAAGAGGTGGTGCTGTTTTAATAGTTAATAATCGTTATTCTCCATATTCATATCAAGCGGATAACTTATTATATACAGCAGATTTAGAATTACCAGCAAAAGCAGTTGCAAATGTAACCACAGCACAATTACCAAATCGTGGTTATTTTATTACACCAAAATTAAATTCATCAAATATAGAAGATATTTACAATAATATTTGCGTAAAGCATAGACCACTGGGAGATAATGAAAAGATTATAATTAAATACAGAACAACTGAAAGGCGAGGGCTTCCTTTTGGCTCTAAAGATAAACAAGCTTCTGTTGTTGGAACTTGGACAGATACAAATACATTTACAACAACACTTGATATGTCTTTAGCAGAAGTTGGTGATGAAATTGAAATTATTGCAGGAAAGGGTGCAGGTTGTTTATTCCATATTGAAAGTTTAACAGAAAATTCAGGAACTTGGACTGTAAACTTAGATGAAACGTTTGATTATGCTGTAAACGCTGAAACAATGTATTTCTATGTAAATAATTTCAAAAAACTTGCAGAAATTACCGATACAAACACCGCTGGAGTTGAATATTTTGATATAAATTTAGGTGAAAATAGTAAATTCCTTCAATTAAAGATTGAATTAAGGGGTCTTGATGTAACAATAGAAGAAATACAAGTTAAAAATACTAAATTTAAAAGTTAATTATTAAAATTATGTTATAATATACAAATATGGCAACGAAACAATATGGAGAAAATATGTATAATGTAGATGTAAATGGTATTCCTTTTGGTAAACCAATACCTATTTCTATGTTAGAAATGAGTTCAAAAATGAACTTACCCAAAATAAAAAGTGAAACAACTGTTTTTCCCGATTTAACACCACTAGAAGCTGAAGAGCAAAAAATTGAAACTAAAGCAAAAGATAGCGATACAAAATATCGTAATGTTTTAGAAGATATTGGGGTTATTGAAGGTAAAGAATCAGAATATGCAGAAGAATTAGGTGCAACAAAATCAAGACAAGAGTATAAAAAATATTCTGATGAATTAACTAAAGAAAAAAGAGCATTAGAAACTGAAATAAGAAAACTAGAAGAAAATCCAGAAGGAATGAGCTCCTTTGGTCTTCAATCAACTATTGCAAATATTGAAAGAAAATCATTACAAAAACAAGCAGATTTGGCTATTTTAGGCAATATGGCATTAGGAAACTATAACGAAGCTTTGTCAATAGCTAAAGAAAAAGTAGAATCCGAGCTAAAACCCTTAACAAGACAACTAGAATACCTAGAAGACGTCCGAGAAACAAATAAAGACTTATTAACAACTTCGCAGAAGGCTAAATTAAACTCATTATACGCAGATGTAGAAAGAGAGAAAAATAAAGAAGAAGAAAGACTAACAAAAGGAAATGAAATGATAATCAACGCAATACAAAGTGGTGCTCCGTCTAGTGTTGTAGAAAGTGCTAAGGGTATATTAAATAATGGTGGTAATGTAAATGAAATTGCTGGTGCTCTTGGTTCATTTAGTTTATCTCCAGATGAACAAGTGGCATTAAAAATTAAAAAAGCACAACTCGCTGAATTAAATCAAAAAGTTGTTTCAACAACTGGTAGTGTTGTTAAACCAGAAGATGCAGCAAAAATTGAAACATATACAGATATTGCAAGATTAGCTAGTGAATTAAAAAATATGGAAGGAAAATCAATAGCTGTTGGACCAACAACGCTTCTTTCTCGTATTCCAGGAACTCAAGCATATAACTTTAGACAAAAAACAGACCAATTAATAAATACATTAGCAGCTGGAAATCTTGATAAATTAAAAGGTGCAATGTCTGATAAGGATATAGTATTTTTGCAAAAAATAAATACATCTCTAGATTTAGGTATGTCAGAAAAAGCATTTAACCAAGAACTAGACAGAATATACAATACAATTACTGGAAAATTAAAGGGAGACTATGGTGTTGATTTTAAAATACAACCAAGTGATTTATCAAACGAAGAATTAATTGATGTTGGTTCTAAGAATATTAATAATAGTCAATTCTTTAATAACATTAAACTATAATTTTATGGACAGAACAAAATTAAAACAAGCAATAGAATTCGCTAAACAAAACCCAGATTCAGAATATGCAAATGAACTAAGAAAAAGAATTGAAAGCGGACAAATAATAATTGAAACAGAAAAACCAAACTATTTAGAAAGAGTTGCTGGTCAATATTCTGATATAGGAGAGAGAACAACAGAAGCATTAAAAAAATCAGGACAAGAATATCTTGAAAAAGCAAAAACTGGTGACGTTTTAGGTGCTACTAGTTCTTTATTAAGAAGTGGTTTAAGAAGTGTTGGTGCAGTTGCCGAAGGTGCTTTTGCTCCAATAGTAGAAGCTCCAGTTGTTAAACAAGCTCTTGAATTTGTTGGAGAAAAAATTGGAAATACAGAAATAGGACAAAGACTTGCACAAAAAATACAAGAAAACCCAGAAACAGCACAGGATATAATGGACATAGTAAACACCCTATTCCTCGGTGTTGGTAAAATAACAGAAGCTCCATTAAAAGAATCAGTATCAAAGACAACAACAAAAATACTAGAAAAACCAATAGTTTCATCTGGAAAAGCAATTCAAACAGCTGGTGTTAAAACATACGGGTTAAGTATTCCAATGAAAGAATCAACAAAAATAGCTCAACAAGTATATGAAGCATCTAAACCAAGTTTGCTTGAAAGGGTAAGTAATATAGTAACTGGAAAAACAGCAAAGAGTGCAACAAAGCCAATAACAGAAGCAGAAACCGCGGCTAGAAAAGGTCTTGTTGGAACAGAATGGAAACTTGGGGTTCAGGCAACAAGAGAAAATAAAAAAGTATGGGATAATATCATTAAACCATCTCTTGATAGCTCAAAGCAGAAAGTTAATATGAAACAATTCTTTAAGGATATTGAAGATGATATTATAACAGAGAATGCTGATTTAAGTAGAAGAAACGCATTAAAAGAAGCTCTTACTGCGGTTAAGGGTGATTTCAAAAAAGTTAATGATATTTCTCTATCAAAATTACAAGATTATAAAGAGGGTTGGGCTAAATTTGTCCCAGAAAGAACATATAAGGGTAAACCAATTTCGGGAGCATTAAATGAAGTTAGAAACCTATTGGCACAAAAAGCTAGACAAACAATATACAATACACTTGGAGATGATATTAAGGTAGCTTACATAGATTATGGTAACTTAAAGAGTATTGCGGAATCTGGACTAAAATCAGTAGACCCATTACGAAGTAAGGGTATTACTAAACAAGCTTGGGAATTTGTTTTAGATACAGTTGTTACACCTGTGGCAACTATTGGTGGACAAGTCTTATATAGAACAGGAAAAGGATTAGAATTTATTGGAAAAGCTGGTGCAAAAACTGTTGGAGATATAATTGGTTCAACATCTTCTTCTATTGTTGGTTCTATTCCTTCTGTGGTAAATAATGAGTTAATTAAATAATATGGATAAAAAATTACTCTCAAAAATTAAAGAGATAAATCCAGATTTAACCAAAGAAAAAAAATATCAGAAATCAATAAAATACTAAGAAAAAAATAAGTAATAGTAAAATTGGAAATAGTTTTTTGACAGAAAATGCAAAACAAAAAATAAAAAATATGTATAAAGTATTAGTATTAAAAAATAAAATAACAAAATCATTAAAATCTAAAATAAAAGATATCATTGAATTTTATAAAGATATAGAAACATTAGAAATTACAGAAAAGAAAGTTAGTTTAAAACCAGAATATGAGATACAGAAATACTATACAGAAACAGGAACTATTGATATGGAAGTAATATCTGATGAGTGGTTAAAAACTAAAGTACCTAGTGGTTACGATATTGTTATATTTATCTCAAAAGAATGGAAATGTGATTTTCTTGATGGACTTAATTTTATAACATCTAATAATCCTAAACTTATTATAGTTAGATATGTTACAGGTGGTAAATATACTTTTATACAAGGAAATGAATCAATAAAACTAGAAGGAGATAATCTTACTTGGACTATCAAACACGAATTATCTCACGCATTATGTAACTTAAAACAATTACCAGATTTAACGCATAAATATTATCTTTTAGGAAAACCCAAAGATTGCTTTAAAACTATGAAAACTTGGAAATACTTTAAATTAGAAGAAAAGACAGGAAGTTTAGGACACACAGTTAAAGAACTTGATGCTACACTTGTAGATAAATTAGATGAATTACGTGGTATTTGTGGTTTTCCATTTATCATTACTTCTGGTTATAGAACAATAAACGAGAATAAAGAGGTAGGTGGTGTAGCAGGTTCAGCACACACAAAAAGACTAGCAGTAGATATAGCTTGTACAGATTCTTCTAAAAGAATGAAAATAGTTGGAGAGGCATATAGAATGGGATTTGTTGGAATGGGTATAGATAAGGAGTTCGTGCATCTTGATATAATGGAAGGTAAAAAAAGAATTTGGCTATATTAGTTATCCACACTCTTATTATTGCTTTCGTGCTATAATAATGATAGACTTTAAAAGAAGTCGATATTATCAATTAACAAAAATTGAATATGGATATATTAGTTTATACAGCTGTAGTCGTAACGATTACACAAGTTTTTAAAACAGCATTTGCGATTGAATCAAAATTTATTCCATTTGTTGCTTTGGGTATTGGTGCTTTATTTTTTGCTGTTGCTTGTTTCTTTGGTGCAACAACATTAGAGTATCAGTCAATAATGGACGCATTAGTTGGTATTTTATCTGCTATGGGATTATATAGTAGTATAAAATCAACAGGTTCAATATTGAAATAAACGATTTGGGGGTTCAGTTATAAATCCCAAATATGAAATTAAAAATTATAATAGCATTTGTTGTGCTAGTGCCACTTTTAGCTTTAGCGAAACCACTAGAAACCCAAATGTTAGAGATAATACCAAGCGAGCTATCAGTCGCTGGGCAGATAGAGTATTATTCAAACTTATACGGTGCAGATAGTAAAATTGTAAGTAAGGTAATACAATGTGAGAGTAGGGGAAACATAACAGCAATTGGAGATTCGGGAAAAAGTTTCGGAATTGCACAGTTTCAAAAGCCAACGTTTATAAATCTATCAAATAAACTAGGTGAAGAATTAGATTATTATTCTAGCCATGACCAAATAAAATTATTATCATGGAGTATGGCAAATGGATATGGTAGGTTGTGGACTGCATATCGAGCTATAATGAATAATGGTAGTTATTCTTTTTACTCTTCACAGTTAAATAAACATTTCACAGTGTCTTGTCGATAAAATAAAAGCCCCCAACTAGGGGGTTTTTATTGTTTTATTTTTAAATATTCACTAATTAAATAACTCATTAAATATGCTGGTGGTTCATCTGAATCTATTTTAATTTTATGACCTATGTTTTCCATAATCATTGTTATGGCGTGGTAAAATTCATGAGTAACATATTTAATTTTTGGTTTTTTTACTGGAAATGATATTAAAACTTCCCCATATTTTTTTAAATAATTTCTTGTAAGACCACCAAATCCATCTGCAGAGCGATTCCAGTCTTTTTCAAGTTGTTTTGCTTGTTTACCAAATACAATTTTAACAACACAATGATACATTGGTATATTAATTGTGTAACATTTTATTTTTCTTTTTACCTCTTTATCTTTTAGATAATTAAATGTTGTATTCATAAATTTTTATATTTTTCTAACAATTCTATATAATAATCCATTGCCTTAACTGTTTTATTCCTCATCTGTTCAAGTTCTGTCATTCTATTTTTTCCAAGTTCTTTTAATTTTCGTTTATAGAAATCTGCACCCATACCACCACCATTTATATTACAACGAAAACATTGCCATTCTAAAATGTCAAGTTCATATTTTAAACTAGCTCCAAGAGTTGCCTTACTCCACATGTGACCAAGTTGCTTATTACTTCCCTGTAAATCTTTAGCACCACACGTATAACAATCGACTATCGGTTTATCTTTAATACGACGACATTCCTGCCATATACTTCTCTGTATTTTACTTATTGAATTTTTGCTCTTTTTACGCATAATATTACTAAATTATACAATATAGCACCCTAACTACTTTAGACCCCTTAAAACGCAATTTTGCCCCAAGCTCGTTTTTTACCATTTTTTTGTCTATTTTATCCTTATTTATCAATGGTTATACTACGTATTTTTTTAGATTTTGTCAAGTTTTTTTTCTTAGACTTTGATTTGGGTGTTTTTTGTAAATTTATTAAACTTTCTGGTATTGCACCGTAAATTATGTGATTCATATATTTTAAAGCAGGAGATTTTTAGTCTCCTGCCTTTTAATTACTCGCACCATATTGGGCAAGTTGTTGTCTTCTCTTTTCTTTCGCAGTTTACCAAGAAAAATAATTGCTTAGGTTTTTCAAAGTCTGCCTTGATTGAAAGTGCAAAATCATTATATCCACACAATGAACCATTGGAGACAAAGTTACCACCATCTTTTACTTGGTGAAAATGCCCGAATACATCAAGGTTCGCAACACGACCTTTGTTCCATTGGGATATTGCTTTAAACGCAGGAATAAAAATTCCACCAATACCACCACTATATTTAATGTTGTGTCCATGATGGAATCTCAAAATAAATCCATTGATATCGTAATAAGACAGATAACCTTTCGCAATGAGAAACTTTACTCGTTTTTCATTTCTAAAATGGTCTGCAATATTATGATACATGTAATACTCCCAAGAGTTACCAGCTTCAGAAGCAATACGTCTCTCTTTCGTAGCACGACCGTGATTACCAGAATGACAAGGGATGTCAATATCTACATCTGTGTTATCCAAAATATATTGAATACCACTTATGATAGCTTTTTGAACTTCCATGAGTTGTCCCGTAACTTGGTCTTCGTTAGTTTCAAGCGATTCCTCACGAAGTGAACCACTTATCATGTCTCCAAGAATTGCAAGAACTAATTTCTTGATTGAACTTTTGTTTTGTTCTCCCTTGATAAGACGAACTGAATTTGTAAAAAATTTCTTTGCTCTTTCATGAGCAATTTCAAAATTATACTCATTCAAGTTGTCAATTTGTTCTGGGTCAATTTCTTCTCCAAAGTGCCAGTCAGAAGCAACGATTACTGCAACTGCATCTCCAATTTTATCTTTACTTCCCCTGATAGAGTAAGTAGAGATACTTTTTGTTTTTTCAAGCACAGCAAGTAATTGCTTCATCTTCTCATTTTCTTTAATGAGATAAGAATACTTCTCGTTTTTTTCTTGAAGTCTTCTTGATAGTTTTGAATCCAAAATGTCTTTCTCAACCTGTTGATTGATAGGAAGTTTTGGTTTTTCTTCTTTTGTAAGTCCCATTCGTCTTGCTCTGCCCCTTACGGTTTCAGAATCAAGACCAACCATCTCACCAATTTCTCGGTAAGTCATTGTTCCGAATTTGGCTTTGATAACCTCGTTAATCTCAGCCGATGATTTTGTTTTCATATGAACATTTTTTTAAATTATACCACAGTTTATATTATGGCATTTTACGACATTTTTTATAATACTTTTTATATGATTTTAATGGGAAATGGTTTTTCTTTAATAGTGAATTACATAGAATATAAATATCAGCAATTTTAAATAAATCGTATTCAAGATAAAAATCATTAGCTAGATTTTTTATAATTTGTGATTTTTGGTCTATTGATAAATTTGTTGTATTTTCATCTAATTCTAATCTCATATTTATATTATACACAATAAAAAAAACATAAGTTAATAGACCTGTGGATAAGTCTCTTGCTAATTTTTAATAGTGTGTTATAATATAGGTGTTGGTTTATCCAGCTCTAAAGCGTTTTTGATTAATTAGCGTATATAAAATTAATCCTAGAAATTATATATAGCAGAAAAGTTCCATTGGGGGCTTTTTTGTTTTTATGCTATAATATTTAAAATAGAATATAGATGGGGGAAACAGTAAGGAGTTCGCTCCATTCGTAGAGAAAATACATTGTTACTACGAACTGGATATTATAAGCCTTAGAAATGAAATACTGCGAACTTATGTATTGATAGCAGGGCGTATAGTATTTCCCCACATGTATTCTATAAATTTGTTCTTTGAAATAGTGGTGTGCAAAATAGAGGAGTATGACGTATCTTGACTATAACGGCTACAAAAGTAAAAAAGCCCTGTGCTAAAATTACAACAAGCGACGGCATAGCGTGTTCATAAGCATGGTCTTATGATTGGATACGACAATAACGACGGTTATCTCCTCTATCTTGTACATCACTTAATAAATACAACAATGACAACAAAAGAAGACTTAATGAAAGTTGGTTGGGTATATCTTAATCACTTTGAAAATTTTTCTATGTTTGGTAGATTAAAAGTAAGAATAATCTACAATGAAACAAGTAAAACTGTTGTAGGTTACTACACAGAAAACTGCATTTATTTTTGGAATGTAACAAGTAAAATACTTGAAAAATTCCTTAAGGATTTGCCAGATGAAAAACTCGCTGAATTGAAAGAAAATGAAGAAGAATAATCTTGGTAATTGTCCTCTGTGTGGAAAATGCTATAAAAGCAAAAAACATCACAGAACTAAACATCACATATTCCCTCGCTATTGGTTTGGTAGTGGAGTAACTGTGTTTGTTTGTCACGAATGTCATACCAACGAATTTCACAGATTTTATCCTATGAAATTAGATGGTTATGCTTGGACTAAAAAACAATGTTTGATGTATTGGGTGCAATTTTGTAAATCAAAAGGCAAAGAAGCTTTTAAGATTTATCCGCAACTTAGACCATATCAATATTTGTTGTATTAATTAAAAAGGGATACAGGGATGTATCCTTTTTATGTATCATATACAGTTAAATGTATATTGTATAGTTGTTTGTATTTTTATTTACAAATATATGTTTTATATTAAAGGTTTATTTGTTTATTGATTTGACTTAGTTTTTTAAATGTGTTCTGATAGTTATTTTTTAACTTTCTTGCTATTCAATTTTTATTAGTGTGATATAATGTGTTTACCTTACGACCAGAAATCGTGTCATACTCGTAAGGTAATGGCACGATTTTTGGCAAGGTATTAAAATTATGAAATAGAGAACCTAAATAATCTATTCATATACATACAAAGTGGAGTTGTTGGGTTAGGTTCTATTGTGGAATGGAGAAGGCAATAGAATAAAAAAGAAAATAAATGCTATGTAATAAAAAGGCAGACCTATTACATTATACAATCTCAAAGATTTATTTAACCCGTCTGACATAAGAACCTCACGCCATAGACAGAGTATAACTCTATGGTAAAAACCTCAAAAAGCTTAACGGGGGTGGAGCAATAAAAAAACCAACAATTTAAAAACCTATTTTTGCTTTTTATAATTAGCATATTATGGGCTTCTCCTCTATTACTTTCAAGGGTGGAAATAATAAAACAAAATTTATTAAGAATTTAATACACTGAAATAAATGAATAGATGTAGAATATGTAACAGAATATCAAATAAACCCTTTTGTTCTCAAGAATGTAAAGATATATTTCTTGTTCAAAATACTAAAATAAAAAGAAAAAAAATTAAAAAACCTAAAATAAAAGTGCAAAAATTACGTTTTTGTGCTTGTGGTGAAAAATTAAAAAGATACCAACGTATTTGCGATAAATGTAAACTTAAATTAAAAGACGAAGAATTAGAAAAAAGAGTTGAATATGGAGTATTAGGGAAATGTCTCGGTTGTGGATGTGATATTATTGGATTTATAAATAAAAAATATCCAAAAAAGTTTTGCACAATAGAGTGCTCAAAAAAATATAGATATGCACTTGCAAAAAAAAGATTGACGTTATAAAATTATAGTATGGATTTTATTTCAATCAGTGATTATGTTAAAAAATATAAAATTGATAAAACAAAACTATCAGAACGCAGTGAGCTTTTTAAACAACTATATCCATATTACGAAAGAAGTTATAAAAAAAATACTTGGACTAATTATATAACTTGGCTTAAAAGAAATAAAATAAAACACTCATCAAAATCATTAGAAGATTTTAAAAAATCAAAATACTTTCATAAAAAAATAGACGAAAAATCATTAGCAACTTATTGGCTTTGTTGGGCAGATAAAGAAACATTATACTATTTACAAAGTATTGCTAAGGATATGGAAAATAGAAACCAGAATTTTAATCGCTGGTTGTTTTGGGCTATCAAACCACAAAATAGATA
>DMWH01000197.1:0-348 GCA_003483345.1 Clostridiales bacterium
GGAGGGAAAAATGAACTGGACCGAGGTTTCCATTTATACAACAACAAACGGAATTGAAATAATAAACGGAGGATTATTGAAACTGAATATCAATGATGCCGTAATTGAAGATGCAGGTGTTTATGATGAATTTTTAAATTATGAAACACTTAACTGGGACTATTTTGATGAAGACCTGAAACGGATGAAAGATATTGAAAGCTGCATAAAAGTATATTTGGCAGATAATAACCAAGGAAGAGAACTTCTGAATAAAATTTATGAATTCATTGAAGAATTAAAAAAAGATAATATGAATATTGACCTTGGGAACCTAAGGGTGGAAACAAGAATAATCAATGACGAGGA
>DMWH01000197.1:426-4299 GCA_003483345.1 Clostridiales bacterium
AGTGTTGGATTTGGGATGCGGCAGTGGAATATTATCAATAGCATCATTGCTGCTTGGGGCAAAGAAATGTGTCGGGGTTGATATTGACGAAAATTCTGTTCGAATAGCAAGAGAAAATGCTGCACTCAATAATATTGATAAAGACAGATTCACGGTGTACTTGGGTGATGTAACCGAGGATAAGGCCTTGCAAGAAAAAATCGGATACAATAAGTATGACATGATTGCAGTTAATATAATTGCTCAAGTAATTATGAGCATGAGTTATACTTTCCCGAAATTTTTAAAAAAGGGCGGATTAGTTATAGCTTCAGGAATAATTAAAAAATATTTGCAGGAAGTTACAGATAATTTTGAAAGCTTGGGATTTGAAATAATTGAAATCAATGAAAGCGAAGAATGGGTATCCATAACCGCTAAATTGTCATCCTGAGCAAAGGAGGAAGAAATGTTCAGATATTTTTGTGCGGATGAAAATATAAAAAATAATACGGTTAATGTTGTAGGCGGCGATGCAAAGCATTTAAAAACTATTCTTCGGGCACAGCCGAGTGATAAAATTTCAGTTGTGACTGAAAGCAAGGAATACATTGCTGAAATAAAAGAAATAAATACGGAAAATATAGTCTGCACCTTGGTTGAAGAGATATTTTCCAATAATGAAACAAAAATAAACATAACCCTTTGTCAGGGAATACCTAAAAAAAATAAAATGGAAACAATCATACAGCAAAATGTAGAGTTGGGTATTAAAAGCTTTATTCCTTTAATAACAGAAAGAACCGTTGTTAAACTCAATGAAAAGGACAGAGAGCAAAAGAAGTTGGACAGATGGCAAAAAATCGCCAAAGAATCAGCTAAACAGAGCAAAAGAAATATCATTCCCACAGTCGAACCGATAATTACTGTCAGTGAGCTTATTGAAAAACTTAAGCATATAGATGCGGAAATAATTGTACCTTATGAATTAGAGGGTGTAAAAATATTAAAGGATGTTTTAAAAGAGCCGAAGCATAATTATTACATAGTAATAGGCCCTGAGGGAGGTTTTGATATTAAAGAAATTGAAATGTTTCAGGAAATCGGCGCTCATATCGTAACCTTAGGCAAAAGAATTCTAAGGACTGAAACTGCCGGTATCGTAACAGCTTCTGTCATAATGTATGCCTGTAACGAGATGGTATAGCGGTATAAAAGTTCTCCGGAAAGTTCATCGGAATTTTCCGGGTTTTTTTATTTTACAAAAGAAACAAAAGGAATAAAACATACTATTATCTAATACGTTTATTATAAAAGGAGGTTTTGTATAAAATGTAAATATTTGTTGGACAAAACTCATACGATTTGATTGACAAACTATTCAGAAATGTTTACAATGTAAACGTAAACAGTTGATTGTTTATAAAGTTTTTTAAATTTTTAAAAGGAGGATTATAATGGCAAAGAAAGGTATGGGATTAGCACAGAAAGTCCTTATAGGGTTAGCCATTGGTTTTGTCGTAGGTCTTATAGTTCATTATATGCCAAAAGGCACACTTAGGGATGATGTTTTAATTGACGGTGTATTCCAATTTGTTGGGCAGATATTCCTAAGAGGAATAATGATGTGCGTAGTTCCTTTGGTATTTGTTTCCTTAGTCAATGGTGCTGCCAGCATGGGTGATGTCAAAAAATTAGGAAAAGTTGGCGTTAAAACAATGGCATTTTACTTAGTGACTACAGCAGTAGCAATAGTAATAGGTCTTGTATTGGCATTCGTAATAAGTCCGGGTATCGGATTAGATATGGGTGCTATAGATACTGTTGATGTTACTGCAAGCGAAGGTAAACCAATAGCACAAGTTCTTTATGAAATGGTGCCGAGAAACCCGATTCAGGCATTAGCTGAAGGAAATATGCTTCAAATCATCGTATTTGCAATAATGACCGGTATAGCCTTAACCATTATAGGTGAAAAGGGTAAAAAAATACTCGATTTATTTGAAGAATTAAATGAATTGGTAATGAAATTAGTTAGTATGGTAATGATTTTGGCTCCATTCGGAGTACTCTGCTTGGTAGCCAGGACATTCGGTCAAGTTGGAATTGCAGCAGTTATCCCGTTGTTAAAAACCGTAGCTGCAGTTTATATAGCATTAGCATTACATTTAGTACTTGTATACGGCGGAATGCTAAAAGGATTATCAGGTTTGTCACCTGCCAGATTCTTTAAGAAATTCTTCCCGGCAATGGCAGTTGCATTCTCAACAGCAAGCAGCAGTGCTACATTACCGGTAACAATGGATTTAACTATAAATAAAATAGGTGCATCTAAGGACATATCATCGTTTGCTCTTCCGCTTGGTGCTACCGTTAACATGGACGGTACCGCAATATATCAAGGAGTTTCAGCGGTATTCATCGCACAGGTATATGGAATTGATGTAACACCTGCTATGGCACTCATGATAGTATTTTCAGCAACATTGGCATCAATCGGTACAGCAGGAGTTCCGGGTGCAGGAGCAATAATGCTTTCAATGGTATTGCAGACAGTAGGATTGCCTCTTGAAGGATTAGGTCTAATATTGGGTATTGACAGACTGTTTGACATGGGTAGAACTGCCATGAACATAACAGGTGATGCTGTATGTACTACAATAATCTCTAAACAAGAAGGAGAATTTAACGAAGAAATTTGGAATACTGATTTCGCAAAAGAAGAAACAGCTAAATAGTCAGACTATGTGGGACAGTGGGATAAACCGACTGTCCCTTTTTTTTGTCATCCTGAGCGAAGCGAAGGATCTCATGAGATTCTTCGAGCTAAAGCTCTCAGAATGACACAAAGGCAAGTTATTAGAAACAAAATAGGCAAATCCTCAGAATTATCACGTGTTAATACACCACGATAAACGATATGTTCTGTGATTGTCATCCTGAGCGAAGCGAAGGATTTCATAAAAAACAGAGGTAGTTATGAAAGAATTAGGAATTTATATACATATTCCATTTTGCATAAAAAAGTGCGGTTACTGCGACTTTTATTCGGTAAAATGGGATGAAGAATCAGAAAATATATATATTCATTCAGCAATTAACGAAATAAAAAGCTACTATGAATTGTCAAGTAAATATGTGGTTGATAGTATATATATGGGAGGAGGAACTCCTTCAATAATTAATCCTAAGAATCTAGAAAAAATTATAAGCGCCATAAGAAGTATATTTACCGTAGAAGAAAATTCCGAAATAAGCATGGAAGCAAACCCTAACTCATTATCGGAAAATTTAAAAATATACGGAGAAATCGGGATTAACCGATTGAGTATCGGAATTCAATCATTAAATGATAATATATTAAAAAGAATAGGCAGGATTCACAATTCAAAAGAAGCTCTGCAAGCAATTGACAGTGCTATTAGTTTTGGATTTGAAAATATTAATGCAGATGTTATGTTTAACATTCCCGAACAGACCGTCGATGATATAAATGATACCATTTCTCAATTAATAACAAAAAAAATCAGGCATATATCCTTCTATTCACTGAAATTGGAAGAAGGTACACCAATGTATTCGCTGAAAAAAGACAAAAAAATTGTTATGCCCGAAGAAGACCTTGAAAGAGAAATGTATTATGCAGGCAGAAATGTTATGGAAAAGCATGGTTTAATGCAGTACGAAATTTCAAACTTTGCCGTGAAAGGATATGAGTGCAGGCATAATTTGAAGTATTGGAAACAAGAGGAGTATATAGGAATAGGACCTTCGGCTCATTCATTTTTAGGAAATGTAAGATTCAGCAATCCTTCAGAGCTGACAGAATATATAACAAGCGGTGAAAACGGAGTTTTTGAAAGAAACACCCTTGAAGAAATGGATGAAAATGAT
>DMWH01000156.1:0-1309 GCA_003483345.1 Clostridiales bacterium
GATAACAGGTCCAATAAAATTCAATACTACTTCCTTAACAGGAAATTTTTCTTTAATTAAAGCAGCCAGGTATTCAGTTTCTTCCAAGCAATCCGCATGACTGATGAATATGGTTTGCCCTTGAGGAGTAACACAAAGTTTTTCCATATGCTCCAGCAGTGAATTTATTGATTTTTTTCGTCCTCTTACATTATGAACGGGAATTAAACGTCCTTCATTATCCACGTGAAGAATCGGTTTTACATTAAGTGCACTGCCAACGGTAGCAGTCATGGCACTGATTCTGCCGCCCCGCTTCAAATGGTTCAAATCATCCACAGTAAACCATTGACAAAGTGATAATCTGTTATCAAGTACCCATTGGCTTACTTCATCGATATTTCGTCCTTCTTGTTTAAGTTTTGCAGCATAGTAAACCAACAGTCCTTCGCCCATGGAAGCTGCCAATGTATCTACGCAAATAATTTTCGAATCAGGATATTTTTGTTTTAATTCTTCTGATGCTATTAAGGATGCGCTGTAAGTGCCGCTTAATGCCGACGAAAATCCTATGTATAAAATGTCGTTTCCTGATTTTATAATTTGCTCGAAATATTCTTCAAAAGTTTTGGAATTTACCAGGGCTGTTATAGATCTTTCTCCTTTTTTTAACCTGTCATAAAATATATGTATATCTAATTCTCTGTTATCCGGATAGTTTAAATAGCTTTCATTTTCAAATCCAAATGTCATAGGAATTACTTTGATATCCAGTTTATCAACTAAATCCTGCGGAAGGTCGCTGGTGGATTCGGTAACAATAATATAATCTTTCATACCAATTCCCCTTTCTATATAGTAGTACTATTTGTCATTGACTAAATCTTATCATATAAAAAATGCCAATACAATAGTAATTTGTCATTATAGTTTGTACATATATTGAGTTTTTTTATTGTTTAAATTGAATTGCAATGGGTAATATATATTATAGTTGATTTAGAATATAAATGATATACTATTGATGGAGGATATAAATGACAAAAATAGGTATAATATTAGGAAGTACTAAACCGGGACGCAATGGTGAAGCCGTTGCAAAATGGGTTTATAATATAGCAAAACAAAGAGAAGATGCACAATTTGAACTGGTGGATGTGAAGGATTTCGATTTGCCATTGTATGATGAGCCATATCCGGCAGCAATGCAGAAATACACTAAGGAGCATACAAAAAAATGGTCGAAAAAGATAAGTGAATTTGATGGTTATGTATTAGTTACAGCCGAATATAACCACGGTATTCCGGGAGCATTAAAAAATGCAATTGA
>DMWH01000156.1:1400-11666 GCA_003483345.1 Clostridiales bacterium
GACCAGGTTATTGCATGGGCCGATGCTTTGAAACCCCTGAGGCAGGTATGAAGAACTCAGCCCTAAGCAGGATGGAGGCACTCTTGCAGCTAACACACCGGCCAATGGCTGGTGTTTTATATAGAAAGATCCTTGCTTGCTTAGTATGTTGCTAAGTTTTGCAAGGATCTTGTTAATTATATAAATGTCCACAGGGGACTGTTCGTGGATGTGGTATATATTACTTTTATAAGTAAAGGAACAATATTTTATAAAAATTCGTCATAAATTATATAGAAAGAGGTGATAAAATGAGCAGGATAAAAAACTTTATGAATAATATTGTTTACAACCTGAAAGAAACAATTACAAGATTTCCTATGACTATAGTTTTCTTAGCTTCATTGTCTACGGTTATGTTTTTGATAATTGAAGATTATTCATCGTTGGATATAGATTTATTATCGAGATATATGTTTGCAGGTATTTTTGGTGCGTTTTTGGCAACGGCAGTTCGATTTATGCTGGAAAGATATGAGAATTTAAAAAATTCATTTTTATTTTACGGATTAACTATTTTACTTACAATTGGTTATTTTTATTTCATGACTGATGATAAGGTTGACAACAAAATGCTTATACACTTGCTGGTAATTTCCTTTGCATTATTTGCAGCATATTTGTATTTGCCGTCATCAAAAAATGCTTTAAATTTTGGCAATGTGGCACTTGCGCATTTCAAATCAGCCTTTACGGCTATTCTCTACGGTATAGTTTTATACGTTGGTATTGCAGCAATAATTGGTGCTATCGATATATTGCTTTATGACGTAGATTACAAATCTTACGCGCATGCAGCCAATATTATATTTATCTTCTTTACTCCTTTATATTATCTTTCGTTATTACCGAAGTTTAATTCAAGGGATGAAAATGATGATGCAAAAAAAGAAATTTCATTTACCTACCCAAGATTTTTGGATATATTGGTTTCATATATAACAATTCCGCTTATTACCGCATTTACGGCAGTCTTGATTATATACTTCATTAAAATACTGGCAACCGGAGTATGGCCTGTTGGACAGGTCGGACCTATGGTTTTGGGATATTCTGCAGCCGGTTATTTCATCTACATTTTGAGCTCAAATTTGAATAACAAATTTTCTGTGCTTTACAGAAAATTGTTTCCATTAATTCTAATACCCTTAGTTATAATGCAGATGGTTTCTTCATATATTCGTATTGATGCATACGGCATTACAGAATCCAGATATTATGTGGTGTTATTCGGAATATTTTCAATAGTATGTGCATTAATGCTCATATTCGACAAAAAGAAAAATCCAAATACTATTGTTCTCTTGTCTGCTGTCTTTGCACTGATGTCAATAATTCCTCCGGTTGATGCGTTTACCGTTTCTAAAAACAGCCAGGAAAGAAGACTCACTGAAATTCTTAACAGAAACAAGATGATAGTAGACGGTGAAATTGTTAAAAAGACAGATCTTTCTACTGATGATATGTTTGAAATAACTAATATTTCAAATTATATGTATGGAATGGGATATTTGGACGACATGGACTGGTTCCCGGATAAATATGCCGATAATTACTATGGCAATTTCAAAAACATCTACGGGTTTGAGCAGTATTATGACAGAGGATTTCCGGGACAGGAAGAGACACTTTATTTATATGCCATACTTGATGAAAATGAAAAAATCAACATCGAAGATTATGATCTGTTTTTCAGAATTTATATTCAAAATAAAAGAGGACCTGGCGAGGATATAGGTGAATTTTCTCTGAAAGGTAAAAATTATTTGATTAAGCAGATACCTGACGAAAAGGGTTATATAACTATAACCGTTTCGGATGATACCAATACATTGATTGAAATACCGATGAAGGAATTTATAGATGGGCTTTTTGAAAAGTCAAATGCTCCTAAAGGGGCAATGGATAAGGAAACTCTTACAATTGAAAAGCAAAACGATAAGTTGAAAGTTAAATTGCTTATATACGATATGAATGTTGATAGGAATGATCCTGATGATATATATATTTCTGCAAATATTTATGTGTTTGTATCTACTCAATAACGAAGGAACTCAAGGGATTTTTCGAGCTAAGTACTCATAATGACAGAAATGTCATTCAAAGCAATAATAAAACCAAAATAAACTTTATCATAAACTGAAGGTCAAGAACTATAAGTTCTTGACCTGTTGGTTTTTACCTTTACATCAGCTCTAGAAGAGTGTCAATTACTTGGTTGCAATCTTATCTTTAGTTACAATAGAGCCAATTATCAAGACTAAGGTAGATGCAATAATTCCTAAAAATACGGGGTCTCCCAAGAATACATCATACCCGTAAGTCAAGTAGAGTGCACCGGGTACAACAGCGCCTGTAACAATGCTGGCAACAACAGCTTTGCTTGTTGTTTTATCGCTGTAATAAAGCGCAGCTATTATTGCAGGTACCAGGGACGAGCCAATTATTGAGAATACCATATACAAATAGTCAAATAATGATTGTATAAACAGAGCTATAATCAAACCAAGAATTCCTATTACTATAGTAACCTTTGGAAGAAGCTTACTCATTTTTTCTTCATTTACATCCTTATTTAATGAACTTCCCACATCGTAAACAAGATGTGTGGTTGCAAGAATTAAGAAGGAATCAAACGATGACATAATTGCAGCTACTATTGCTGAAATTGATAATCCTCTTAGAATAGGAGGGTAATATTCTAATATAAATAAAAGCATAGCAGATTCCGGATTTTCTAATCCGGGCATTAATACAAATGCAGAACCACCCATAATTAATAAAGCAAAGCCGAAAAAGAAACCAATCACACCTGAAATATAGAATGATATTTTTGCAGACTTTTCATCTTTTGCAGCTAAAGCCCTCTGAGGCATAGTGGGGTCTCCGGGTACAGTAAGAAAATATGCGAGGAAAAACCCAATTGAACCTGAGCTTATACCGTTAATAAATGGATTTGTAATTGATGAACCAATTTTTTCATATTCTAATACTACATTGTTAAATCCCCCTGCGCTGTCAAGACCTATAATTGGACCTAATATAACAATACCTATCATCATTAATCCGAACTGAACTACGTCTGTCCAAACAACCGCATAGAATCCTCCTACTGATGTATATAAGATACATATAGCTGCGGCTATGGTTGTGGCTAAGGGTAATGAAATCCCAAGGTTGCTACCAAACACATAGAATATAACATTTCTTAAACCGGCTATATTTATTGCGACAATTGACACAGCATATCCTATAATTACTATTGATGATATTAATCTTGCATTATTGCCAAATTTAGCAGATAATACTTCTGCAACGGTTCTTTTGCCTGTTTCTCTTATTTTGCCTGCAATATAACCAAAATAAAGCAAACCAATAGAAAAGCCTGTATACATCCAAAAAACTGTTCCACCGGCACCGGCTTTGTACGCATTTCCTACCGCACCCATTGTCATACCGGAGCCTATCATAGTTGCCATGATTGTACCAACCAAAGCAATTAGACCAAATCTACGTCCCCCAAGAATAAAATCATCCATTGTTTCAATTTTACCTTGTGCAATAAATCCTATTACAATCATTCCTACCATATAAAGTGCAAAAATAATTAAATCAATAGGTCCCATATTAATCCTCCTCTAATAATATCTTTTTATAAATTATGATTTTTTAAATCAATATCTAAGAAATTCAAAACTGATTCTACTGACAATTTTATTGAGTTATCGTTTGCCTTTTTCGTGTAAAAACCTATGTGCGGAGTTGCAATAACATTTTGCAGTTCTGCCAGTTTATAATCCTTTGGAGGCTCGTTTTCATATACATCGATTGCCGCGCCGGCTATATGTCCACTTTTTATCAATTCATAAAGTGATTCATTATCGACTAATTCAGCTCTTGCTACATTTATGAATAATGAGCCTTTTTTCATTTTAGACAATAAATCTTTCCCGATAATTTTCTCTGTTTCTTTCGTTGCTTTCATATGTATTGTTATAATATCAGATTTTTCAAATATTTCAGATAAACTGACATATTTAATACCATACTTGTTTTTCAATTCATCCGATTCATAAATATCACAAGCAATAACATCAGCACCTAACAGACACGCCTTTTTAGCTACTATCGAGCCGATATTTCCCGTACCGACTACACCAAACACTGAACCTTCAATTTCAATACCTTCCAGATTATCCAAAGACCACCTTCTTTCTTTTAATATTCTGTCTGCATTTGTAATTTTTCTGGCTAAAGAAAATGCACAGCTTAAAGCAAATTCTGCTACGGCGTTATTACCGTAACCTTCAATGTTTAAAACCTTAATGCCTTTTTTCTCAGCATACAACGCATCAACAAAATTCCAAACTCCCGTGCCTATAAATTGCAAAATCTTTAAGTTTGGTAGATTATCAATTATTTCATTTGTAAACTTCATAAGCGCAAATAAAACGATATCTGCATCTTTAGCCCTTTTGATTGTTTCATCCAAACTTTGGGGTATGCCATCATACATTGAAACATTTCCTAATTTATACAAGGGTTCTATAAGTTTTTCATCTGTTATAAACTGCTTAGCATCTATAATACAAATATTCATAACTTCATCCTTTCAAATAAAACAATTACCTAAAAATATCCATTTTATTTATTCTGTCAAATGCTTCGCCTAATTTATCAATACCAACTGTACATGCTATCCTTATATACCCTTCTCCGCTACTTCCAAAACCACTTCCAGGTATTGTAAGAACATGTGCTTCATCAAGAATCTTCATAGAAACCTCTTGAGAAGATAAACCTGTCTTTTTAATATTAGGGAATAAATAAAATGTACCTCTTGGTGGTAAGACACTCATATTTTTTGTTTGAC
Source organism: Clostridiales bacterium (assembly GCA_003483345.1). Classification (GTDB taxonomy): domain Bacteria; phylum Bacillota; class Clostridia; order Tissierellales; family Sedimentibacteraceae; genus Sedimentibacter. Next base: position 6,313 of record DMWH01000156.1, read on the forward strand.
ATATCCTATCATAGGTATAAAAAACTCTTTCCTTAAAAATATTAAAAAGTTTTGGTTGAATAATCTTTCTATTTCTAATAGCATGTAACATTGCTCTTTGAGAAACGGATGGCGCTGTAAATACATTGTTTTCATTTACTTTTTCCATTGCATCCACTAAATAATCCGGAGCTATTAAATATCCGATGCGCCATCCGGTCATTGCATAATCTTTCGAAGCACTGCATATAGTAATTGTTCTTTCTTTCATATTTTTGATACTCATAAATGGTGTGTTTCTATTTTCACTGTCAAAGGTATATAATCCATAAATATCATCAACTATTACGATAAGATCATATTTTTCAGCTATGTCTGCTATTTTTAATAATGTTTCATCACTAAACCTTGCTCCTGAAGGATTGTTGGGTGAATTTATTATTATTGCTTTTGTACGATTTGTAATTAATTTTTCCAATCTTTCAACATTGATTTGAAAACCCTCTTCTTCAAATGTTTCCAAAAAAACCGGTATGCCTCTTGTTAGCTTTATTTGATCGGGATAAGGAGTAAAGTATGGTTCATGAATAATAATTTCATCGCCATCATCTGTTATGGTCTCAAGTGCAAGCCATAAACCTTGGGCAGCACTTGTTGAGATAAATGTTTCATTTCGTTCAACTTTTATATTGAACTCATCATGATAATACTTACATATTTCATCTCTTAATTCATCGTCTCCATAAAAACTTGTATAATGTGTATGACCATTAAGTGCATCCTTAAATGCTTCCTTGATAATAATTTCATCCGTAGTAAAGTCCGGGTCTCCAAATGTCAAATCAATAACATCATTATATTTGCTCATTAAAGGACCTATTTCTCCCATTGCAGATGATTTCGTATTCCAATATCTTTTAGCTATAAATTTATGTTTCATATAAACCTCCTTTGAATAACATTCTATTAACGCTTTCCTTATCCGTCTTAATTTCCTGCAATATTATCTCTCATAATTTTTTAGCATTTGCGTATATAATGATGTATTTGTTAGAATCTTAATGATAAACAGCTCAATCCGCCATCTAATTTTCTATATTCTGAAGTATCTACTACTATAACTTTATATCCTGTATCTCTTACACCTTTTTCAACAGTTGGGTAACCTTCCGGCACTATAACTGTATCATTAACCCAAATGCAATTTGCACCATAAGCTTCATTCTCAGGAACTATAATTTTATTAAATGATTTAAATTCTTCTTTTTCAATGAATTCTCCAGAAATTAACATAATGTTATTTTCAATATAATTTACTCCCGTTTTTAGATGCAATACTTTTTCGAGAGAAACTAATGAGCTTGTATGTCCGTATTTTTCAAGAGCAGCTTTAAATTGTCTAAAGCCTTCTTCATTAGTACGTGCAGATAGTCCAACATAGAAATGATTTCCAACCATCATAACATCTCCACCCTCAATTGTTCCCGGGGATGTTATATACTCAATTTGATCTTCATTATAAAATTTCTTAATAGTATCAACCATAAGTGCTGATTCTCCCCTTCTGGAAAGTGCCCCGGGATTAGTAATAATAGCACATTTTGGTGTAAGAACAGCTGTGTCCTCAACAAAACAAGAATCCGGATACTCTTCAAGCGCCTCCAGAACAGTCACTTTAACTCCACATGCCTTCAGTGCCTCGATATATGCATCATGCTGTTTCAGTGCAAGTTCATAATCGGGTTTACCTAACTCAGGCGATGATGTAATTCCTTCTACCATTGATTTTGAAGGTCTTCTAACAATAACATTTCTAAACATACTATTCCTCCAAGATAATTTTAAATTTTACCATTCATTTCTTAATTCTTTTCTGTTAGTACACGTATACTTTATATTGTATACATTATATTGTAGTATCAAATAAGGATAAATGCAAGTATTTTTTTGGTAATATTTTTGTAATTAATAATAAAAAAATTAATGATTTTTATTATTAAATATAATATTATTAAGTTTGTATAATATCGTACAATTATTTTGTATATAATATATTGTTTTTTGGAAATTTTATGTTATAATATTTAAAAAAAATAAAATATGGAGAAAAAAATGTCGCAATATTTAACCTTAAAAGATCATGTATACAATTATATATCATCTAAGATAAATGACGGTTCTTTAAAGCCGCAAGACAAAATAAATGAACAACAAATTTCCGATGAACTTGAAATAAGCAGAACACCAATCAGAGAAGCCCTGATTCAATTGGCATCGGAAGGATATTTAGAAAATAGAGCTCGTAAAGGTTTTCGCGTAAGGAGTTTAGATTATGAGAAAACAAAAGAACTCTATGAAATAATTGGATTGTTGGATGGAAGAATAGCTTACATGACGGTAGATTTAATTAATGACAACCATTTAAAAAATATGCGATTTCTGGCAGATTCGATGGCATCGGCAATCGAGCAGGGTCTTAACCAAAAATATTATGAACTTCAAATAGAATTTCATAATATATATACTGATTTATACAATAATCAAGAAATGATTAATTTATTAAATAAACTAAAAAAGAATTTTATGCGCAAATATTATTTTTTTGAAACAAAAACTGATGAAAAAGCTATACTAAAGAAAACAAACGACCAGCACTATGAAATTATCAGGTTATTTGAAGAAAAGAAAAAAGAAGAATTGGAACGATATATCAGGGATATTCATTGGGCTGTCGATATAGCCATATATGATTCTTTACAAAATTATTAAAAAATAACGGCACTGACTAAGTGTCGTTATTTTTTATATTATAGTCATACTTTGTGTCATATACTCTTAATTCTTTATTCTTAATAAAGGAGCTGTCATACAAGTTGCTCCGCCATTTCCCGGAAGAGATATGTGCTGTCCTTCATACTCGTGAACTTCTACGCCCTCATTTAACAGTTTTTTCTTAATGTCGGGATTTCCCTTGAGCAATACAACCTTTCTAGGCTCAATAGTAAGTACATTACATCCTAGAGGCATATATTCGTCATCTATTACTTCAATCAATTTTATACCTTTCTTAATCAACATCTGTCTAAAAAACACCGGCATATATCTGGAGTATACTACCGCAAGATCTTTGTCTATGGGACTTATAACAGACATTAAATGAAGACATTCTTCTTCATTATTGCCATGTGGCATCGGCACTACTATTACTTCATCAACCAAGTCTTTAACCAATTCTTTAAACTGCCTGATTCCCTCATCGTTGGTACGGTAACCCCTTCCGATTGCAACTCTGTTATCCTCTAACCACAGTACATCACCACCCTCAACGGTTCCTTCTCCGGTTATCTCGCCCAAAATTGGAACTCCTATACTCTCTAAGTAAACCTTCATAGCCATTGGTTCGTTTTTTCTGGCATTCTTGCCCATATTAAGAATAATCGCACCTTTTTCGGTAAACTTAACACTATCATGTGTATAAATAGAGTCGAGTCCGGATTCTTCATCCTTGGGTAATAATCTCACATCCGGTACCAATTTTTTTATTAGAGCTTCAAATGCATCGTATTCTTCTACACATTTGTTGTAATCAGGGCAAGAAAAAAAACCCCACTTCTGCCAATTCTCATTCAAGTATTCCTGGCTGACATATGCTTCTCTTGCATGCTTAATAACTATAGTTTGGATTTTGTCAACCATTGAGCGACTACCAACTTCCATTTTTAGACCTCTCTTTCATTATTGTATACAATATTTTGTATATTTTATTTTTGTTTTTATTATAAATAATACCAGTAGACATTGTCAAGTAAATTATACTTAAATCAAGTAGTTCTTTTTATCGTTAAGGATGATTATTAATTTCTCATACAAAAAAACTCTACAAATGCATAAAACATTTGTAGAGGATATATATGAAAATTATTCGTTAACTTTTATATGCCGGCTATAATATCTTTAACAACCTCGCTTGCAATAATCAGCCCTGCTGCAGAAGGTACAAATGATACACTTCCCGGTATTGCACGTCTTTGGGTGCATTTTCTTGTGGTTCCGGGCGGGCATACGCAGCTGTCCTTGCAGCTGTCTTCATCGCAACTTGGAGTCAGAGGTTTTTCTTTTGAATATACTACCTTTAAATTTTCAATACCCCGCCTTTTTAATTCATGACGCAATACCTTTGCTAAGGGGTCTACCGATGTTTTGTAAATATCGGCAACTTCAAAGGCAGTGGGATTTAATTTGTTTCCTGCTCCCATGCTGCTGATAATGGGAATATTGTTTTTTTTTGCTCTTACTATCAATTCTATTTTAGCGGTAACAGTATCAACTGCATCTACAATATAATCATAAGAAGTTAAATCATATTCATCCGCATTGTCAGGCATGTAAAAAACCTGGTAAGTTGCTGTACTGGCTTTTGGATTTATTTCCTTAATCCTTTCTGCCATCACTTCAACCTTCTTCCTGCCAATGGTTTTTCTTGTTGCAATTAACTGCCTGTTTATGTTTGTTATGCATACTTTGTCGTCATCAAACAGTGCAAAATTTCCTACGCCGCATCTTGCCAAAGCTTCAACAACAAATGTGCCTACTCCTCCGATGCCGAATACTGCAACTGTGGAAGAGCTTAATTTTTCCATTGCTTGTTTACCTAATAGTAGCTGTGTTCTTGAAAATTCGTTCATATTATCCTTTCTTTTTATGTCATTGTTATGAGTAACCCATAGAGCGTCATTCTGAACCCTAGGTGAAGAATCTCATCTTTTAAAATCTGAGATCCTTCGCTTACGCTCAGGATGACACGGGCTGCGCCCTCAAAATTACAATTATTAATAAAAGTTACAAATCTTTGATTGCTCTTTATCACCAATTTTTACATACATCAATCCAGGTGTTGCTTTTTGATGTTTCCTCCAATTCATCAAGGGTGAGCTCTATTGCAGAGTTACCGCTTCCACAGGCAGGAAACATAGTTTCAAATCTTTTCATTGATACATCCAAGTAAACTTTTACATTATCAGGCAGTGCAAAAGGACAAACCCCTCCGACTTCATGTCCGGTGAATTTTTTTGTATCTTCAGGTGAAAGCATTCTTGCTTTAAACCCGAAATAATCTTTGAATTTTCTATTATCTATCTTTGCATCTCCTGCTACTACTATTACCATTGCTCCATCACCGTTATAAAATGATAATGATTTTGCAATTCTCGCTTCCTCCGTATCTAAGGCCAGAGCAGCCAACTCTACGGTCGCTGTTGATTCGTCCATTTCTTTTATGTCATTTTCCTTGTTAAATTGTTTTAAATACTCTCTTACCTTTTCTACTGACATTTTTCCCTCCTAATACTTCTTTATGCTATCTATCGCTATGTCAA
>DMWH01000277.1:0-896 GCA_003483345.1 Clostridiales bacterium
AAGGCTCAAAATACAAAGATGACATGGAAAACGGCGGGTATGACGGTGTGGTCAACATAGGAGACCCGGTAGAAACCAATTCGGGTACCATGCCTGTTGATGTTGACGGTAAAATCGTAGTCGGTCAAATCGGCACAATTCCCGTAGTTGATTTTGACGAACATAACGTATTGAGAGTGGTAGGCTTTGTATCATTTACAATTACCAATCTTGAAGGCAACAACAAAAATCAAAAAAAGGTAAGCATATTAACATCATCATATATAAATGATTATATTACCGGCGGTGATGCAGAGACAGGGATTGTATTGAATGATTATGGAGTAAGAGCTGCAAAGTTGGTTGATTATTAACAAATATATAATTTGGGGAGAGCATATGAAAAAAATAAAATTATTAGCATTGGTTGCAGCAGTTGTAGCTGCTGTCCTCTTATATAAATTTCTGAATACGCTTGATGAAAAAGCAAGCGTTGAGGTAGTAAAGACAGGAGTGTTGACAGCAGTTGTCAATATTCCTGCAAATACACCGATAACAAATGATATGATTGCTATAAAACAGCTTCCCGTCGAGGCTGTACATGCAGAGGCAGTCGTTAATGAGGTAGCAGCTATAGGAAAGTTTTCAAAATATGAAATTCTGGCAGGAGAACAAATATTATACACTAAGCTGATTTCACCGGAAGGCGGCGGGGGAGATGGAACGCTTGCATATGAAATAAAACCCGGTATGCGTGCAATATCCATAGGCGTAGGTAATTTATCCGGACTTGTCGGAATGATTAAGCCTCATAATACGGTAGATATTATTGCCCAGTTTCAAAAAACGGAAAAGCAGCCTGACGGAGAGGAAAAAACAATAGATTATACAACTATGATAGCAGAAAACATCAAGGT
>DMWH01000277.1:970-10500 GCA_003483345.1 Clostridiales bacterium
TTGGATGAAGATATGGTTAATCCTCCAACAATAAAATTCGACGATATTATAATTAATTAGTGGGGGCAATTATGAAAATCAAAGTCTTGCTTATCAGTAAAATGGAAAGAAATATAGAGGCACTCAGGTCGAAGATTGAGGATGAAGAAATTATAATATTGGGTGATTCAGTGGGGGGAGCACAGGCATTGGACAAAATCGAAAACACATCTCCCGACATAATTATTATGACTTTGGGTGCAGGAGACACAGACGTGCTGAATTTGGCCGAAAGAATTATACTCCACAGACCAAGAACATTTGTTATTCTGGTTGCTGATACATTAAACGTTGAAATTATGCAGGAAGCCGTTAAGGTCGGTTGCCATAACTTAATTGAATTTCCTGCAACATCAAAAGAATTTGCAGAGTATATAAAGTCAGTATATCATAACGAGTCTATTCGTATTAAATCATTAAGCAACAAGGATACGTTGGTATGGGCATCAAGAGTTATAACTGTATTTGGAGCAAAAGGCGGGTTGGGTAAAAGTACGATTGCAGCAAATTTAGCGGTGAAACTTTCGGAAAAAAGAAAAAAGGTTGCACTGGTTGATTTAGATTTGCAATTTGGTGATATAAATATTTTCTTGGATATAGAGCCAAAAGATACTATTGTGGAATTAGTCCAGGATGTGGTTACACCGAATATTGACTCCGTTAGGAGCTATATGTCGGTTCATTCGAGCGGTGTTCATGTACTCTGCGCACCTAGAAGCCCTGAATATGCAGAATTGGTTTCTGCAGAAAAGGTGCAAAGCCTGTTGAGTCTGTTAAGAACCTACTATGATTATGTAATTGTAGATACATCACCGTCATTCACGGATGTAACAATTACCGCAATTGAGTCTGCTTCCATATTATTTTTTGTTACCGGTCTTGATATTTCAATTCTAAGGAATTCAAAGCTCAGTGTTTCGCTGCTGGAATCATTGCAGCAAACTGATAAAATCAGGTTAATTGTAAACAGAGCAGTTGATATGACTTCCATTACAATAAATGATGTTCAAAAAATTATAGGTTATCCCATATGGGCAAAAATACCCAGTGATTACAAGGTTGCGGTAAATGCATTAAACAGAGGTGTACCGTTTGTAACAGGCGCCCCGAACAGCAAGCTGAGCGCATCGATTACCGAGTTGACCGATATATTGCTTAAAGGCTCAACCGATTACGACCTTATGGGAAAACATAAAAACAACAATAACAATATAAAGAAGATTAGACTGTTTAAGAAAAAATAACATAAAAGGCAGGAATCGAAATGAGTTTATTGGATCGTCTCGAAAAACAGAAATTCTCCGTTTCGGGAGAAAGGTCGGCAGAAATAACTCTGTATGATGAATATTCCGATTTAAAGGAAAGAGTGCACAAAGATTTTATTGAAACAGTAAATCAACAGGATATAAGTTTATTTGGAGTAAAGGGAGAGCAAGAAGAAGAATTGCTCAAAATAATGGATTCATTAATTGAGTCCAAAGCTCCTAAAATTTCAAGAACAGAGCGCTCCAGACTATTAAAAGAAATTTACAATGATGTAATGGGGTTAGGACCTCTTGAAGCATTATTGAACGANNGAACGACGATGACATAACGGAAATTATGGTAAACGGTCCTTCGCAAGTATATGTGGAAAGAAAAGGGAAACTGGAATTATCGGATGTTGTATTTAAAGATAATACACATGTAATGAACATTATAAATCGTATTGTATCTACTGTGGGAAGACGTATTGATGAGTCAAGCCCCATGGTTGATGCAAGGTTAAAAGACGGCTCACGTTTTAATGCCGTTATCCCGCCTCTTTCATTGGTAGGACCTTCAATGACTATCAGAAAGTTTTCCAAAAAGCCCTTTACTGCAGGCGATTTGATAAAATTCGGCTCCTTATCTCCTAAAATGGTTGCATTCTTGGAAGCTTGCGTAAAGGGAAGAATGAACATTATAGTTTCCGGAGGTACCGGCAGCGGTAAAACAACCTTGTTGAATGTATTGTCGAGCAGTATTCCCAATAATGAGCGTATCATAACCATTGAAGATGCCGCGGAAATTCAGCTTAATCAGGAACATGTGGTGACACTGGAAAGCAGACCTCCGAATTTAGAGGGCTCCGGTCAAATCACTATCAGGGACCTGGTAAGAAACTCTTTGCGTATGCGTCCGGACAGGATAATAGTCGGAGAGGTACGTGCCGGTGAAGCAATAGACATGCTGCAGGCGATGAATACAGGTCATGACGGCTCACTGACAACAGCCCATGCCAATTCTCCGAGAGAGCTTATGTCCCGTTTGGAAACAATGGTATTAATGTCCGGAATGGACTTGCCCGTCAGGGCAATAAGGGAGCAAATACATTCCGCAATCGATTTGGTGGTTCATCAGGCAAGAATGAAAGACGGCTCAAGAAAGGTAGTAAATATCACCGAGGTTGTAGGCATGGAAGGAGATACAATTACCTTGCAGGATATATTTGTATACAAAGTTGAGGGTGTTGACAGCAATGGAAGAATGAAAGGGTATTTTACTTCAACAGGTATACGTCCGAATTTTCTCGATAAACTGTCATCAAGCGGTATAATAGTCAGAGATGACTGGTTTGTAAATTGAGGTGAAATATGAAAATTCTAATATCTCTTATGGTTGCTTTGTTTATTTATTTGTGTTTCAATATTTTGATATCCTCATATGGGCCGGGACAAGCCAGGAGCAGGATAAAAAAGTATTTTACCGAATATAGCGTTGATGATGTTCAGGAGCAATTCATCAGAGAAAAAAGTGAAGAAGAAAGCAAAAGAAAAAAGAATAGATTTAAAATAGCAAGCAAGGAATTTTCAAACCTTATTGCTTCCTCGGGCATAAGGCTGAAGGCCAATGAATTCTTATATTTTTGGGCAGGCTTGACATTAATACCGATGATGGTGGTTTTACTTTTCAGCGGAAACATAATTACGGGAGCAGCCCTGTCCATTATCGGCATTTCAATACCGCCCTTCATAGTAAGCAGTGCGAGAAAAAAGCGCGAGGAACTTTTTACCAAGCAGTTGGGGGATGCAACCATAATAATGGGAAACAGCATTAAAGGCGGGTTTACATTTTTGCAGTCCATGGAAAATATTGCAGAAGAAATGCAGCCGCCCATATCCACTGAATTTAAAAAAGTGCTAAGAGAAATACATTATGGCGTCAAGCAGGAAGACGCACTCAATCACATGGTTGAAAGGACAAAAAATAAAGATTTGGAGCTTTTGATATCCGCAGTAATGACTTCGGCACAAGTCGGAAGCAATTTATCCGATATTCTTGATACAATTTCAAATACAATAAGAGACCGCATCAGGATAAAAAATGAAATCAAGACATTGACAGCCCAAGGACGAATGTCGGGACTGGTTATAGGACTGCTCCCGATAGTGCTTATTTTAGCCATAATGGTTTTGACTCCTAGTTATTTTGAAGGATTTTTTGATTCAACCATTGGAAAAATTTTAATTGCCGTATCTGTTTTATTGGAAATTACGGGGTTTGCAATTATTAATAAAATAATAAATATAAAAGTGTGAGGTATATATGACTCTTTATATTTCGGTTGTTTTTGCAATTTTCATATTCAGTTTAATTATTATTATATTAAACAAATATGGTTTGAACCGCGATAAAATTAATAACAGACTGTCTAAATTAATTGAAATCGATAATGATGTTATTGTGGACGAAGAACTGAATAAATCATTAGCAGAAAGGTTTATCAGCCCTATTATGGACTCGCTCGTTAAGTCCTTAGGTAAAATTTTGCCTGATACGGGCTTAAACAATCAAAAATCGGAAAATTTGAGAAAATTGCTCAGACAGGCGGGATACACCATAAAACCGAAGGAATATTCCGCTATAAAAATAATTATTATATGGGGAAATGCACTTTTATATTTTATACTCGGCTTAGTATTACATGTCAGTTATTTATATTTATTTCTGTTGCCGCTGTTTGGTGCCTATACAGCTTTTACCGTAATGCGGTTTAACTTAATGTTTCGCATAACAAAAAGAAAAGATGAAATGGAGAGACAGCTTCCGGATGTTTTGGATATGCTCAGTGTTAATGTAGAGGCAGGATTAGGGTTTGAACAAGCACTGCTACATATTATTGAGCATTTTGAGGGACCGTTGATTGATGAATTTCATATTACTTACAGGGAAATGTCCATGGGCAGAAGCAGAAGAGATGCGCTTATGCTCTTAGGCGAGCGCTGTGATATTGACGATTTAAAATCATTTACCGGCTCCATAATTCAAGCCAACAAATTAGGTATATCTCTTAAAAACGTACTCCACTCACAGGCAGCATCCATAAGGGAAAACAGGCGCAGCAAAATAGAAGAAAAGGCACATAAAATGTCAATTAAGATACTTTTGCCCATGGTTATGTTTATTTTTCCGGTAATATTTATAATATTAATGGGACCTGCCGTTGTGTCCATAGTTGAAATGTTTGGTGGGATGTAATGAAATTATATGTTAATGATAAATTGCTGTCCGGCAATATTAAATCGGCTGACAGCTTTAAAACCAAGCTGATTGGACTGTTAAACAAAAAAAGCTTAGACAAAAATGAAGGACTCCTCTTGATAAACTGTTCGGGAATACATTGTTTTTTCATGAAATTCACAATCGATGCAGTCTACTTATCCAAAGATATGAAAGTAATTTATAAAGAAAGGGTTAAGCCGTGGAGGACCGGGAAGCTTGTCAGAAACTGCACTCATATTTTGGAGCTTCCGGAAGGTATGGCAAAAGATATTGAGATTGGAGATTATATTTCATTGCTGTGAAAAACCCGTGATTGTCATTGCTATGAATAATCTGAGTGTCATTCTGAGAGCTTTGCTCGAAGAATCTCATCTTATAAAACCTGAGATCCTTCGCTTCCGCTCAGGATGACAATCATCCTTGTGTAGTAACCCGTGATAATTCAAAGAGTCAGCACAAAGAATATAAATACATTAAAAATAAATAAACGATAGAGGTAATATTATGGAAAGAGACAATAATATAGTTGGAATTTTGCGCGATAAAGATGAAGCAGATTTAGATGGTGTTTTAAAAACAACCTTTGGGGGCTATACCAAGCAATCTGTGCAGGAATACTTATCATTAATCCACAAGCAGCAGCAGGCAGCAAAGGAAACTTTTTCAAAAAACCTTCAAACCTTATTTGATGAAAAGGAAGAGTTAAGAATAAAAAATGAAACACTCCAAGCTCGTCTGAACAAATTATCATCCGAATATGACAATCTATCCTGCTCATTAAAGAATATCATGCTTGATGATTCCGAATACTCAGCTCAAAATGTATTGGAATTAAAAAACAAAATTGTATCCTTGGAAGAACAAGTCAAGGTAACAAACCGCGAAAACTATTCCCTGGAAAGAAAAATTGAGAAGTTAAACAATGAAATAGACGAGCTGAAGACCAAGCTCGAAATTTCAAATAAGGAATATGAATCTCAGAAAGAAATGCTCAAATCCGAAAGACTTGAACTAAAAAAACAACGCGATATCGTGGCAGATTTATCAAATAAATTAGAAGAAGAAAAAAACGAAGTAAAATATTTAAAAGGAACAATTTCCGACGGTAAATTTGCAGAATTAAATGCAAAGATTGGACAATTAAGCGCTCAGCTGTCAGCTCAAACAGAGGTTAACAGCAAATTAAACGAAGAAATTATCATGAAAGATAAAACAATTGATTCGCTTAATGATGAAGTTTCTCTGCTTAAAGAGAAAACAAACAGTTTAATGAAAACATTGCAGGAATATAATATCCAAAATGATAAATTGTTGGTCGCAAATGAAGCTTTGGAATACCAATTGCAGGAAGAATACAAAAAAACAATCGCATTAATTAACGAAAAATCAGGTATTACCATAGACAGATTAATTGCACAGAAAAATTTAACCGTTGCAGAAGCAAAAATTGCAGCACTGGAAGTACAGCTTCTTAAAACGAATAAAGCGGTTGAAGTAAAAGAAGAAATGAATAGTATGAAAAGTGATGTTTCAAGCGAAGTGCAAGATGAAGAATAGTTATTTGCCCGCAAAAGATGTCGGCGGATGGTAAATAGCATTAGGGGGGACGTAATACTATGTTTAATAAATTTTATAAAAACGAATCCGGTCAAACATTAATCTTAGCTGCCTTGATAATGGTTATGCTGATTGGAATCGGTGCCTTGACCTTGGATGTGGGAGCGATGACATTTCAGCGCAGCAGCCTGCAGAATGCGGCAGATGCGGCTGCATTGGCAGGTGTACAGAATATGACAAGTATAAACGACATCAAAAAAGCAGTTATAGATTATGCCAGAAGCAATGGATTAAAAGTAAGAGAGGACGGAGCACCACAAGGGGGAGACACAATTACGATAAACACTCCTTATAAGGGTGATTCAAATAAGGTCGAGGTTATTATAAGCAGAGAAGTGAAGCATCATTTAGCAGGTGTTTTCGGACTGGCAAAATCAAATATATCCGTCCGGGCAGTTGCCGAAAAATCCGGCAGCCTGGGTGCAGCGTTTAATTATGCCGTTTTCCACGGCTCCGAAGATGAACCGTTGAAATTTAACAGCAGCAGCATTAATGTTAACGGCGATGTTCACTCTAATCATGAAATTCAATTTAACAGTCTTTATGCTAATATTAAGGGAACGCTTGAAGCCGTATCCGAATTAAAAGTAAACAGTGCAACCGTTGACATTGAGGATATTTGTCGGGTTTCAAGCATTGCTAAGAACTCAAGCACCATAAATGTAAAGGGAAGCACAATTCTAAACCCTGCCCCGGTAATTGAGATGCCGGACTTTTCCGACATATTAAAAGCCGAAGCTCAAACAGGCATAACATATACCGGCAACAAAACATTTAACAGCGGAAATTTCTCTTTTAATCAGCCTATCTACGTAGACGGCAACTTAACCCTTAACAGCGGTAATTTCTATTTTGACCGTCCCATATTTGTGGAAGGAAAGTTAACCATTAACAGTACCCACTTCATAGGCAAGGGTATCATTTATGCAAAGGATGATATCAAGGTAAACAGCGCCAGCTTTGCGACAACAGCCGGAACAGTCAGTCTTTATTCGGGAAAGAATATAGAACTCAACAGTATGTGGGCAGATATTAACGGATTTATGTACGCTCCTAACGGAACTATTTCCATGAACAGCATGTCTTCAAAAGTCAATGGAAGTGTTATTGGAAATATAATAAAGCTCAATAGCGGATTTCTTAAAGTCGATTATGGAGACGGCAATTATGACGGTCTTCCTGATGGGGGCAGCGTGAGGCTGGTAGAATAAAAAAATGATTAGAATTGACAACTTCTAAATTCAATGTTAAGATAAGCTTGTCACAGGGCAAGTGGCAAGAGGATAATTTAGGAGGAAGAAATGAAATCATTGATAAGGCTTAGAATGAGCTCACAAGATGCTCATTACGGCGGCAATTTAGTTGATGGAGCAAGGATGCTGGGACTGTTCGGGGATGTAGCAACAGAGCTTCTTATCAGAAATGACGGAGATGAAGGACTGTTCGTTGCATATGACAATGTCGAATTTTTGTCACCCGTTTATGCAGGAGATTATATTGAGGCAGAGGGTGAAATAGTATCTGTTGGGAATTCTTCAAGGAAGATGGTATTTGAAGCGAGAAAAGTAATAGTTCCACGTCCGGACATTAGTGATTCAGCATGTGATGTGCTTGAGGAACCAATTGTGGTTTGCAGGGCATCCGGCACATGTGTTGTCCCAAAGAATAAACAAAGAAAATAGACAATAATGATAAATATTTTGTATAGGAATGGCGATGAAAGTCGTCATTTTTTGTTGCAACAAATCGATAGAAAACTCTAACAAAAATGGAAAATATATACAAAAAAATCTTTATTAGTATTAATTGATTGTAAATGAATGTAGCCCTAATTGTAATCTATAAAACATTTAGTTAAATTGACACTGATAGAGGTGCATAATATAATAAAATTCCTAAACATACAAAATAATTTATAAAAAAACAAAAAAGATGTAAAAAGAGTGTGTTTATGAATAATATATGCAGCTTTTTAAAGATTGGAGAAATACTGCTATCAAAGAAGGAGATAACACCCGAACAACTGAATGAAGCTTTGATATTGCAGCCTGCTATTACCAAGAAGCTTGGAGAAATACTGATTGAGAATAATTATATCACAGAAATTACATTAGTAAGGGCATTATCTGAACAGTTAAAAATAGAAGCAGTTAATTTAGATAATTATTATATAAGCGCTGATGCAACCGGGTTATTGACGGAAAATACAGCCAAAAGGACTTGCTCCATACCGTTGAAAGTTTGGGAGGACAAAATACTAATTGCAATGGATGATCCTCTGAATATATTTCACATAGAAGATATTGAGGCTGAAACCGGAAAGAAAGTAGAAATTGTGCTTGCATGTAAATCCCAGATTATTGAATCGATTGAAAAATATATGGGCAGAAGAAATGCAGAAAAAGCAGCTGAGGATTTTGAAAAGGAAAGATTTGCTGCAGCCGAAGATGCAGGTGAAGATGAAAATATTATAAGCATAAACAATTCACCGGTTGTGAGGCTTATAGATTCATTAATAAGTCAAGCTCTTAAAATGGGAGCAAGCGACATACATATTGAGCCTATGGAAAACAGTATCAGGGTGAGGGTCAGGGTTGATGGTGATTTGCAGGAAATTCTTACCCCTTCAAAGCATACGCAGTCAGCCATAGTAACAAGAGTAAAAATAATAGCAGGAATGAATATTGCTGAAAAAAGACTGCCTCAGGATGGAAGAATTGAAATGAAAATTGATGATAAGGTTGTTGATATTCGGATTTCAGTACTTCCAACCGTTTATGGCGAAAAAATAGTTATGCGGATATTAGACAGGGATAATTTTTTAAAGACAAAGGAAGAGTTAGGTTTCACCAAAAGCAATATGGAAAATTTTAATTCATTATTGGATGTGACAAACGGTATTATTTTGGCGGCAGGTCCTACCGGAAGCGGGAAAACTACCACATTGTATGCAGCATTGTATGAGCTTAATAAGCTGAATAAAAATATTATTACAATTGAAGACCCCGTTGAATATAAAATTGAAGGCATAAATCAGGTCCAGGTCAATACAAAGGCAGGGCTTTTGTTTTCTACAGGCTTGAGGTCCATACTTAGACAGGACCCGAATATAATTATGGTGGGCGAAATCAGGGATGAAGTAACGGCTGAAATAGCAGTAAGGGCAGCTATAACAGGTCATATGGTTATTTCAACCATACATACCAATGATGCTGTGTCTACTATTATGCGGCTTAAGGATATGGGGATTAAAGCGTATCTGATTGCTGCTTCATTAAGAGGAATAGTAGCTCAAAGGTTGGTTAAAAAGGTATGTACCAACTGTAAGGAAGAGTATATGGCAAATGAAG
>DMWH01000189.1 GCA_003483345.1 Clostridiales bacterium
CGCTGAGTAGATATTATATTTGCTCTATACTGCTTTATCTTTTATCGATAAATCTCCTTCTATTACCTTTGTAGGACACTTTTCTACACAAATCATGCAATGCGTACATTTGTCATAATCTACCTTGGCTAAATTGTTTGTAACATGTATTGCATCGTAAGGACAGTTCTTTTCACAGATTTTGCATGCTATACAACCGATTTTGCAAACATCTTTGACTGCTTTTCCGAAGTCTCTGTTGTTGCATCCTACAATAACATTATTCTTATACGGAACAAATTCTATTACGGCTTTTGGACATTCTTCTATACATTTTCCGCAAGCAGTACATTTTTCTTTGTCTATTACTGCTATTCCGTCAATTATGTCAATAGCATCAAAATCGCATACTCTGACACAGTTTCCGTAACCGAGGCATCCCTTATCACAGGACTTATCTCCGCCTTGAACAGCCGCTGCTGCCTTACAATCCCTTACTCCATGATATTCATGTTTTTTTGAAGCCAGGCAGTCATTTCCACGACATAAAACATGAGCTACCTTTTTTTCTCCCTCTTCAGCTGAAGTACCCATAATATCGGCTATTTTTGCATGAGCCTGATAATTTGCCACCGGACATCCGTCAACAGGCGCTCTTCCAGCTGCTATTGCTTCAGCCATAGCATCACAGCCTGCATATCCACAGGCACCGCAATTTGCACCCGGCAAAGCATTTCTTACATCGGTAATTCTTTGATCTACATCTATATGAAACAGTTTAGCTGCAAGAGCCAATAATAATCCGCATATGGCACCTATGCCGCCAGTGACTGCTACTGCTTTAACTATAACCATCTTTTTACCTCCTATAACTGCAATCCTGAAAATCCAAGGAAAGCAACTGACATAAGCCCTGCAGTAATCAATGAAATAGCAGAGCCTTTTAAAGATTCAGGCAAATCAGCATAATCGACCTTATCTCTAACTCCTGCAAACAATACTATTGCCAGCAAGAAACCTGCGGATATACCTACAGAATAAACTAATGATTCAACAAAATTGTACTCATAAATAATATTATTTATGGCAACACCTAAGACTGCACAGTTTGTAGTAATAAGGGGCAGGAAAATTCCCAACGCCTGATACAAACCGGGAGCTGATTTCTTAAGAAACATTTCAACAAATTGTACCAATGCAGCAATTATCAATATGAATACTATTGTCTGCAAATATTCCAATTCCAAATTAACCAAAATAGCATAATGAATAATGTATGTTATTACGGATGCCAAGGTTATAACGAATATAACCGCAATACCCATACCGGCTGCAGTATCAATTTTCTTTGATACTCCGAGGAAAGGACATGTTCCCAAAAACTGCATGAATATAATATTATTAACTATAAATGATGTTATAAATAAACTAACTAATTCCATTCCCTACCTCCTAAGCTTTCTTTCTTCTTGAAAGATAGTTTACTATACCTATCAACAACCCAAGGAGAATAAATGCTCCCGGCGGTTGAATTGCCATCATCATAGGCTCATAAGCTTCCGGAAGAATTCTAAATCCCAAAATTGTACCGTTGCCTAATATTTCTCTTACAGAGCTGAGTAAAATCATAGCAACTAAGTATCCTAATCCCATTCCCAAACCGTCTATTATAGAGTCAGACAAGCTGTTTTTTGAGGCAAATGCTTCAGCTCGGGCAAGGATAATACAGTTAACAACTATTAACGGTATAAATACGCCTAATGCTTTATATAATTCAAATGTATAAGCATGCATCAATAAATCTATTATGGTTGTAAATGCTGCAATTACTATAATAAATGACGGTATTCTAACCTCATCGGGTATAAATTTACGCAATAAAGATATTACTATATTTGAACCGGTCAAAACTGCTATTACAGCTACACCCATTCCTATTCCGTTAATAAGCGATGTTGTAATTGCCAAGGTAGCACACATACCAACCTGTTGAACTAAAATAGGATTTTCTGTTGTTACTCCATTTTTAAATATTTCTAATTTATTCATGTCATCCTCCTATTTCACATATTCCGCATAAACATTTATAGCATTGTTTACGGCACTTAAAAATGATTTAGAAGAATACGTAGCGCCTGAAACAGCATCATAGTCACCTTCAGAAATTTCGCCGCTTGCATCCTTGCCAATAAACTGTTCTGTAAATGCAAGTAGAGTAACTTTAGAGCCTACTCCTTCAGTTTCAGCATGTGATATTACACTTGTTCCGGATATTTGTCCATCAGGGGTGAAACCAACATATAATTCCAAGTCTCCGTTGAAGCCTTTAACAGTACTCCATGTTCTTATAACTTTCCCAAGTTCGTTACCTGATTCATCAACAGCTGTAAGAAGATTAATAAATTTGTTATTATCAGCTTTAATTGTATCTACCAATGCAGTATCTTCATAATCATTAAACATTACAGATCCGGGCATAACTGCTTCCAATATAGCCGGGTCCATACTTGCCATTGCTTCATTTTGTGCAATTCTATCACTTGTTACGTCATTCAGCCATGCTAATACTCCTGCTGATACCGCACCTATAATAAGCAATACTCCTGCAAGTTTTACAAAATTATTTTTC
>DMWH01000192.1 GCA_003483345.1 Clostridiales bacterium
GTTCATTAATAATAATCACAAGTTTTCCCTTATAAACTCCGTCCTTCAAAGTTCTATTGTCTGTTTCCTCCGGTTTTCCCGAAACATAAGGAACGGTATAATAAAATTCACCAGGCACCTCAGGATTAGGAATTGAGGCAACAAAGAATTCTTTTTTGGTTGGTATCAGGTATTCCGCCAATTTAAAGGCAATTTCTTTGGAAGGATAATTTCTAAGGTCTACTATCAAACCTTGGGTATTCCACCATTTATTAACGGTTCTTTCTATTTCTCCAGCCTTCAATAAACTGCCATTTATATAGTATATTTTACCGTCTTCCATGGCTTGCGTCCTGGTATCAACGCTGACAGAGATTCTTTTTTGGCTGGCTTTTACATTTACGACAAGTGTCTTTCCGTTTCTTATAACAATGACATCGGTATACTTTTCATTAGTTCGGAATAAATCATAATATATCAGGCCTCCCATATCTTCTCGTGATTGAGATATGTATTTCCTTCTGTTTTCCAGTATTTCTTCTATATCTTTATCCCCAACTTTCAGTACAATGTCACCAGGCTCAAGACCACATTTTTTTAATACCTTGCTTATGACAACCTGGTTGTTAAATATAACAAAGTTAACAGGAAATCTATATATACCAAAACGGGTGGAAATGGTTTCTCCTCTCTTATCTTCCACAACAGCATGAGAATCATGTATCTTAGTTGTCAATTCGGATATGGTCATCAAGTATGATTCATAATCGGAGCCTTGTACAAATTTGGGGATGAATTCCAACAGGACTTGGTCCCAGTCCTCTTCAATCACATCCTTGTACGGATAATAATATTCTATTATATTCCAGTAACGAAATAAGCCAAGCAGCCTGTAGCCGGTGTCATCAAATTTCATATTCGGGTATGAATTTTCGTTTTCCATATAGGGATAGGGTGAATTGTCCTTAAAACTAACATATGCATTTTCACGATCAGCAATATTAATATCCAAAAGTTTTGATAATTCAAGGCTTAAATTCTCTCCCAGGTATTTTTCGTCCTTGCACCAGTCTGTAGAAGGCCTTAGTTGAATCATATCCTGGGGGATTTGGTATTGCTTATCTTTGTATTCAAAAGAAATCTCGCTGTCAAAGGAATGAACCCATTCGCAGAGAATTGAGTTGACATCTGCCCCTTCTTCCAAAACACGAGGCATTACGCGGAAAAGTTCATAATCCCAATTAATGTTTCCTGATACCACTTCAGGATGATAATATTTAGCAAGTCCCCATACCTTGCAGAGTTTAGCAAGGTCAGAGGTCTTTTCTTCAGATATGCTGTAAAAATATATCCCGCTCCCGTTGTCAAATTCTCGGTCATTATCTCTTTCGAGCCGCTTATTATTTGTTTGGGAACAGCCCCCGATAAGAAAGGAAGTAAGAAATAATATAAGTAATAAGCCGAATGCTGCTATTGATTTAGAAAACTTTCTTTTTTCTTTCATTATTTTCTGCTTTTTATTCATATTCTTTTCAATATAATTAAAAAACATTTTGTCAATCTCCTAAATACAACTATTTGCTATTTTAATTCAGACAACCGAGATTAATCATCCCTCTTGAATTTCTTTATCTGAGTAATCAATAATTATTTTTGCAGCTTTTACAGATTTGAGCTTGAAAAATAAAATCGCTAAACGTATTGTTTTCCCATATCTTCATATCTAATCAACACAATTATCTTGTGAACAAAGACAAAAAGGATGTCCTGAAGGATCTATCATAGTTACGAATTCACTGCCCCCAAATTGTGACGCTGCTTTTGTAGCACCGAGAGATATCGCATACTCTACTGCAGATGCAACATCAGGCACTTGAAAATCAAAATGCATTTGTTTTTGCTGCTTTTCTTTTTCTTCCGGCCATATTGGCGGAATATAGTCTTCTTCTTCAATAAACAGAAAAACAATCCCGGTGTCATTACGCAATCCAGGGCGACCAAACATTTTACATTTTTCCCATCCCAGCAGCTTATGATAAAATTCACATAGCTTTTGTTCGTTATCACAGTCTATCATTATATTTCCTAAGTTAATTCCTTTAATCATTATGCACCTCATAAAATTTTTTATCTGAAATTTCTTTATAATATGGCTTGTCCTTTGCCGCCAACTGTCAATCCATCCTCTAATAATACTTTTGTTTCGCTTTCGGTATAAGTGTTTCCTTCCAATGCATTAGAAGACCAAGTCAATCCTATTTTATATTAGGCTTTAATTTGTTCAAGCATTTTACCTTCAAAGGGACTTAGTTTATCAATTTCCTTTTTGTATATATCTATTATTTCATATATACTCATATTTTACCTGCCTGAAAATTATTTACCTTATTATACCACATGTATTTGAACTTAACATTAGTTTTATTTGCTTATCCAAGATTAATTTTATTATGACATTCGCTTATCTTAATGATTTAATCAAAAATGACAGGGTATAAATGTGAAAAGGAGTGTGATAATATGAAAAAAATTTTGATAATAAATTTAGTCTTACTTTTGGTTATATTGGTCGGCTGCAGCAGTTCAACAAACAATGAAAACGACATGCCGGAAAGAGACTTTTACAATTGAAGAATTGTCAGAATATACGGGAAAAGATGGAAAACCAGCTTATATTGCAGTGGATGGGATAGTATATGATGTTACAAAGATTGCTCAGTGGAGGGGCGGAATACATAACGGATTTGAGGCCGGCAAGGATTTAACTAATGAAATAAAAAATATTTCTCCCCATGGCACTTCAAAATTAAGAGGTGTTCCTATTGTTGGAACGCTGGTTGAATAAGGGAGTGGTATAATGGTTAGGTTTTTGGCTTTTGTTAATGTATCATTGCTTGTGTTATTATTATCTCCTTATTTTTTAAGGAGAATTAATAAGCATATATTTAAGAATAAGAATAAAATATTGAAAAAATACATTCCTATTTTTTCAAAGTATCATATGTATTTTGGGTTTATTTTATTAATAACTGCATTTGTACATGGATATATGGCTCTTGGAGCGGTAAGGTTCCATTCAGGATATATTCTTTGGCTGTGGGTATTAATACAAGTCACTTTAGGAATTTTTACAAAGAAAAAGAAGAACCCGAAGATTTTCAAAAT
>DMWH01000065.1 GCA_003483345.1 Clostridiales bacterium
GCAAGTTTTACAAAATTATTTTTCATTTTTTTTACCTCCTGTTGCAACTCCGAATACGCGAGGCTTAACATATTTATCTATCATTGGAGTCAAAATATTCATCAGAAGTATTGAATAAGAAACTCCTTCGGGATATCCTCCCATTTTTCTTATAAACATTGTAAGCATTCCGGCTCCAACTGCATATATAACTTTTCCCTTATCGGTAATGGGGCTTGTTGCATAATCGGTAGCCATGAAAAATGCTCCCAACATCAAACCTCCACCTAAGATGTGGTATGATAAATTGCCAGCATCAAAAAGTAATGCTATTGCTGCAACTGTACCTATATAAAACGCCGGAATTATCCATTTGATTGTTCCGGTGTAAATTAAATATATTCCACCGGCTAATAATAGTATTGCCGAAGTTTCTCCGATAACTCCCGGTATATTTCCTATTAACATATCCCACAATGACGGCAGTTGTCCGGATGCTGCACCCTTGATAATAGAAAGAGGTGTCGCAGAAGTAACTGCATCAATTGCCGGGTCAATAAATCCTCCTGACAGATGATGAGGCCATGATGCCATTAAGAATGCTCTTGCTCCCAATGCCGGATTTAAAAAGTTAAACCCTATTCCGCCAAATATCTGTTTTACTATTCCTATTGCAAATACAGAGCCGATAACTGCTATCCACCATGGTGCTTCTGCGGGTAAATTAAATGCTAAGAGTATTCCTGTTACAACCGCACTTAAATCGGTAACTGTTATTGGTCTGTTCATAAATTTTTGACAAAAATATTCGGTAGCAACTGCAGAAATTACAGATGCTAATACCAATATCATTGCTTTATATCCAAAATAATATATGCTTGCTGCCAATGCGGGAATTAATGCAATTATCACATCAAGCATTAATTTTTGTGTTGTTTCATCGGATCTAATATGAGGTGACGATGAACCAATCAATTTAATTTCCATCAATATTTCCTCCTATTTAGCCTTTTTGCGTCTGGTTAAAATTTCTTTTTTTGCAACACTTATCGATTCTTTAAGCGGTCTCTTTGCAGGACATACATACGAACAAGCACCGCATTCTATACAATCAGTTGCATGATATTCATCAGCACCGTCGAAATTTCTCAATAATGAAAATCTTGCTATTTTGTAAGGCATTAGGTATACAGGACAAGCCTCAACACATTTGCCGCATAAAATACAATTTGAATGCTCCGGTACATTTGCTTCTTTTTTATTTAAAACCAATATTCCCGATGTTCCTTTTATAACAGGGACTTCGTCAGTATATTGGGCAATTCCCATCATTGGTCCGCCGCTGATAATTTTTCCCGGCTCTTCTTTGTAACCGCCGCACATTTCAATACAATCCTTAAACAGAGTTCCTATTCTTACGTATAGGTTTTTAGGGTTTTCAACAGCACTTCCTGTTACGGTTACAACTCTTTGAATGCAGGGCATACCTGTTTTTATTACATTGCCTATTGTAGCAACTGTACCGACATTTTCTACAACACATCCAACTTCCATTGGAAGTCCTCCTGAAGGTACAACTCTTCCGGTTACCGCATTAATTAATCTTTTTTCATCGCCTTGAGGGTATTTAGCTATCATTGATACAACTTCAATACCTTCCTCATTGCCAACAGCTTGCTGCAATGTTTCAATTGCATCAGGCTTGTTATCTTCTATACAAATATATGCTTTATTTACTCCTAATGCCTTCATAACAGCCTTTGTGCCAAGCAATACAAGATCAGGTTTTTCCAACATAATTCTATGGTCGGCAGTCAAATAAGGCTCACATTCCGAACCGTTTACCAGCAAGGTATCAATGGTTTTGTCTTTTGGAGGACTTAGCTTAACATGAGTGGGGAAAGTTGCTCCTCCCATTCCTGCCATACCTGCTTCTTTGATTATAGAAAGTATGTCTTCTTTAGAAAGATCTTCTAATTTGCCTTTTGGCTGAACTGATTCATGCACTTCATATTTCCCGTCGGATTCTATAATAACGCAATTTACCTTCGCTCCGCCCGGCACCTGTCGATTTTCAATCTTTTTTACTGTTCCGGACACGCTCGAATGAACGGGTGCTGAAACAAAGGCTTTTGATTCGCCAATTTTTTGTCCAACTTTTACTTTATCTCCTACAGCCACCAAAGGATCACATGGGGCTCCAATATGTTGCGACAATGGAATTACAACAATATCAGGAGCCGGTGCGTCTTCAATTGGCACATTCTGCGTAAAAGACTTACTTTGAGGGGGATGAATTCCACCCTTAAACGTAAACAATTTTGTGCTCATTATACCACCTCGTGAAATTAATAATTATGAATTATAAAAAAGTTATAATCTCAAACATAAAGATTATAACAGATTGTTTTCGACTTTTAAATACCTTTTTTTATTTATTTTTATAATTTTAACATTATTTATCAAATTATGCAAGACCATAAATTATCAAATTTTACCTGCCGATACAAGGTTTACATTTTCATTGATATATTCCTTAATCCACATTAAAACACCGATGTCGTTAATATTAATACCTTCAAGCATTTCTTTTACTTCTCTCGTATCAAAAATAAATTCTCCCCTGTCAGTCTTATGAGAATAAGTTAGTTCAAAATTATCACCGGAGTTAATAATTGTCATAATTGTTTCCCCCATGTTACCGAGGGGTGCTCTGTCTATATTATCCCTTTCAAAATAACAGCAAACCTTTGTTCCGACGCCTATCTTTGATTCAATTTTTAAATAGCCGTTACATCTTTCGCATGCTTCTTTCAGCATTGGAATTCCTAATCCTACTTTTCTGGTAGTGCGAGTTGTATAGAAGGGATTGGATACTCTGTTTATAACATCTTCGCTCATTCCTCTGCCGTTATCCGCAATAGTTATACTTAACCGGTTATTTTTTATACTATCTTCTATATTTATTTCAATTAATGAAGCATCAGCCTTAATGCTGTTCATTGCAATATCCAATATGTGCATTGAAATTTCTTTCATAATTCCTCCAACCAAGATATTACGCAGTGGAATGCAATTGGGGACATTCCTCTGACCGACATAGGTTATCCCAATAGAAAGAGGTGTGTCCCCATACCTCTATAGGTGTGTCCCCCCTCCTTTTAGTAAATACGTGGACATTCATTCAAATAAATACTCATAAATCTCTTCGATATCATCCAGATCAAAATAATTAACCGCTTCAGCTATATCAACAAGCTGATGGGCGTCCGAATTATAAATCACCTTATATTTTTCTGCTATTTTACTGTTAATAGGCATTTTTGAATATACTTCCACAGTCTCTATTTTCAGATTGATAGGCATAAAACCTAATACCCCGAGAATACCGTTTGTCATTTTGTTAATATGGGCAGGAATCATCACTCCATCATATTTCTTGACAATGGAAAAAATATCTTCGATGGTATATTGCGAAGCATTAATCAATAATTTTTCCAAGGTGCCTGTTATTTCATCCTTAGAATTATATATATTTTGCTCACCGAATATTTCAGGATTATTTTTTATAAAAGGTAATGAATTATAAATAATATTGCCAAATTCTATTGCATTATCCAATTCTTTAAAGTAGCAAAGCACGTGTACTTCTTCCTTTGTTGTTACTTCTAATCCGGGTACTACCTTTATGCCTGTTTTATTGCCTAATTCCATTACTGCACGCAAATTTCCCGCTGAATTATGGTCTGTTACAGATATTATATCCAGCCCTTTTATTAAGGACATATTTATAATATTATTTGGAGTCATATCGCATGCGCTGCACGGAGACAAATCCGAATGAATATGCAAATCATAATAAAATTTCATTTTATTCCCATATCTGACAATCTGCATGCTACTTGGTATGCACTTTCTGATGTTTTAAATATAGGTATGTTTAATTCCTTTGCTTTATCCAAAGTATCATTGTCGACTGCCATATTTTCAACAACTATAATACAAGAAAGCTCCAAAAGCTCGGCAATAGCTACAATATTAATATGGGTTTGAATAGTTATCCATACATAGTTCTTTTTTGCTTTTGCCATTACAATACTTAGTAAATCACCTATATACACACCTTCAATTTCAATATCTCCTTCTTTTTCACACAGTGGTGTAAGCTGCAGTTTTTCTGCAAATTCTAAGCAGTTCATTTTCCCCTCCTCTTATTTTTTTGCTCTCAGTACAACACAGTCATAAAATTCAGACTCGTTATTATAAACGTCTTCAGCGTGAGCCAAACATGTGGGTGCTCCGCAGGAGCCGCAATCCAATCCCGGAAGTTTATCAAGGATTTCCCTTATTTTTTCATTCCTTTCAACAGCTTCCTTTAAGTTAAGTTTGTCAAATTTTTCTTCTTCCTTCAGCTTATAATTAAAGAAGCCGGTTTTATACATTTCGTCAAATCTGTCGATATCAGGATTTAAACATTCATCAGGCAGACTGTTTGAAATATAATTAATGCTGCTGCTTGCAATAAACGGATTTACAACATTAAAGGTTCCGCCTACACAACCGTTAACACAAGCTGAAGCTTCCACAAAATCTATATCGCTTAATTTACCGTTTTCGATTTCCTCTAAGATCTCAATGATGTTTTCCATGCCGTGAACGGCTATATAATTATTCAATTCCGCATGTTCCGACTGACCGCCTGCCACTGCCCATTTCATACCTAATAGTGACGGGTATGAGCATGTAATATTATCCTCTCTTATAACTTCCCTGTACAGGTCTCCGTATATTTTGTTAAGAGGTATTACCCAATCTACCGAAGGTTTGTAGTCTCCGATTGGATTCGTTACCGCCAACAACTTGGCAGGACATGGTGATATATAAAATACTTTTATATCTTCATCCTTTAAACCGAACTTTTTCCTGACTCTTTCCCTTGCAAGTATTCCTGCAATTTCCATAGGCTCCCTTATTAAAATAAGATTATCCATCAATGAAGGGTACCTGTATTTAATAAGCCTAACCGCTGCCGGACAATATGTTGATATATAAGGTCTCATTGTTTTTTCTTTATCTATTTTAAGTTTTATGGCTTTTGCAACCAAATCTGCCGCCCAGCTTGCATCATACACAAAATCAAAACCTAATTTCAAAATTGCATTTTGGACCTTGCATATATCTGTTCCCCTGGGGAACTGCCCGTATAAAGAAGTGGTAGGAATTGCAATTTTGAATTTTTTGGGTGTATCATGCATTTGATTGTACCACTCTATGGATTCGGGAGAATAAGCATTATAAGGGCATATTTTTATACACTCACCGCAATGAATGCATTTTGCCGTATTTATAAATGCTTTCCCTTCTATTAATCTTATAGCCTGAGTAGGACATCTTTTCATGCAATTGGTACATCCTCTGCATTTATCTTTGTCAAACATAATTGAAAAGTTCATAATACCCTCCTACAAATAGATTGTCGCAATTATTGTTGTCCCGGTACTACTTGTATTGATTTCTAATTGGTCAGAATATTTTTTAATATTTGGAAGTCCCATACCTGCACCAAATCCAAGCTCTCTTACACTGTCTGTCGCAGTGGAGTACCCCTCTGTCATTGCCATATCTAAATCCGTTATTCCCGGACCTGTATCTTCCGAAATTATTACTATTTTATTTTCATATATATCGCAGTGAAGTTTCCCGCCGTAAGAATGTATAACAATATTTATTTCAGTTTCATATGATATTATTGATATTTTTCTTATAGTATTCGAATCAATTCCCAATGATTTTAAATTGCTTTTTATGGCACTTGCACTTTTGCCTGCAGACATAAAATCATTTGCTGTTATATTGTAGCTGTATCTTTTTAAAAATTTATCAGTCATTTATTTCTAGCCCTTCCATTCCGTTCATAACCAATAATCCGCATGTTTTAAACATAGTGTAATCGGTTGCAAGAATTGTAATACCGTTTTCCTTTGCTAATTCTATTACTTCTTCGCAAGGTCTTTTCCCCCTTACAAACAATACGGCATTAATATCCAGCATTTCAACAGTCCTAATAACCTGCGGATTGTTTAACCCTGTTATCAGCAACGAATCGCTGCGTCCATATGCAAGTACATCACTCATTAAATCACTGGCAAAACCGAATTTAAATTCGGTATTACCGTCATGATAGTTTGTAAGAACATCTGCTTTTACAATATCAACTATTTCTTTTATTTGCATACCATCCCTCGCTATTTAATATAATTTTCAATGTGGGCTTTTCCGCCTACGTATACGTCCATAATATCATTATGAGAATCAATTCTTACAAAGATAAGACTTTTTTGGTTCATTGATTCACCTTGAATTACTTCCATTTGATTTGAAAACCCTTTACTGAAAAGTAAGCTTCCCAATGCTCCGTTGGATGTACCTGTTGCACATTCTTCATTTATACCCACTCTTGGAGCGAAATTTCTCGCATAAACTCTTTCATTGTCAATTGTAAAAACATGATACCCAACTACATCATTTTCATAAGAAATATCCTCTATCATCTTGAAATCAACATCAAGACTATTTAGCACCTTCCTCGAGCTAACCGGTACCAAAATGTCTTTTAAACCTGTAGAAACAATTGTAGGAGCAATATCATAATTCGGCAGACCTATTAATCTTTCATCTATATTCAGCGAATCTGCTATTTGTTTTTTCTCTTTAAGCTCACCGTATATACGTGGTTCGCTTTGCTGCATAAGAACATATTCAACATCTTGTCCTTTAAATGTTATTTCAATTTTGAGTCTGCCTGCCTTCGTATTTTGATACACGCATTTTGTTTCATCGTTACCTTTAATTTGTCCAATTTTACCCAAGTAATAAAAAGCTGCAATTGTAGCATGTCCGCAGAGGTCTACTTCGCAAACGGGAGTGAAAAAACTCACATCATAATCGTTTTCATCCCGTTTATAAATAAACGCCGTCTCTGATAATCCTACTTTATTTGCAATTTCTTGCTTCTTATCATATGGTATCTGTTGATTCAAAACAACAACACCTGCTCCATTGCCACCGCTGTTTTCATAGGTAAATGATTTTAAAATTGCAACTTCCATTTTCCCCTCACCGCTTTATTATATAATCATTATAATTCAAAAGCAGTATAATTACAAGCAAAAATACATTATCAATCTTTACCCTTATCATTCTATGAATGAACCGTAACAAAATTACACAGATAAAACAAATAGTTTCGGGGATTACCCGAAACTATCTTAGTGCGGTTGGGGGGATTTGAACCCCCACGAATATACATTCGCTAGCCCCTCAAGCTAGTGCGTCTGCCGTTCCGCCACAACCGCATTACCTATAATATTATAATAGATTGANNNTTTATGCATTCTTATAATTAGCGTTCATTTATTCACATATAATATACGGGGGGATTATATTGATTTTAAAAATATGGGAATTTCTAAAAAAACATATTTTTATTATAATTTTTATATTTTGTATTTTGACTATTTTATTTTCACTTTTACATACATGACGAGGACGCCTTCCCCATGCCTATAAAAGGGCAAGCCGTGAATACATTCACGGCTTGAGGCAAAAAATT